>JAHJDE010000087.1 GCA_018812525.1 Gammaproteobacteria bacterium | reverse complement strand
GTCACGATGCGGGTGACCTTGCGCTCCACCGGACCTTTCGAGGTCGCCGGATCACCGATCTGCTCGCAGATCGCCACCGACTCGCCCTGTTTCACCAGCTTGGCCAGATAGCCCTCGGCCGCGTGATAAGGCCCCCCCGCCATGGGGATCGGCTGTCCCGCCGACTGGCCGCGCTTGGTCAGGGTGATGCCCAGGAGTTGCGCTGCCCGCTCCGCGTCCCCGTAAAACAGCTCGTAAAAATCGCCCATGCGGTAGAACAGCAGTTTGTCCGGGTGCTCCGCCTTATGGCGGAGGTACTGCTGCATCATGGGGGTGTGGGTGGGAGGGGAGGCTGGGTCGGTCACGGGGGTATTGTACTGTGCCGGGTCCTTTGGCGTCGCTGATCGATGGGTTGGGCGTTGCAATAGATAGCGGTCGATTGAACCTGCCGACCCCGTCCGCCGCTCCCCGGCCCACTACCTTTGGGCCATGCTGCTGGCCCGCATCTACGAGACCTCCCCGCTCGCCTGCTACCACTGCGGGGCCGAGATGCGCCTCATCGCGTTCATCACCGAGACCATCGTCGTGCGCCAAATCCTGGGGCACATTGGCGAGCCCTCTCCGCCGCCACGGATCGCTCAAGCGCGTGGCCCGCCCGACTGGGAAGGGGAGGAGTCCGTCTCTGAAGTTGATCATGAGGGCCACGATGGCCATCCCCTCGCCCAGCCGGAAACGGAAGTCGAGTTCAATCAGCGAGTGGCTTGGTGAGCGGCGATTTGGGGTGTCCGCCGGAGACCTGGGGCCTTTCCTCTGAAAATCCCCATCCTGGACTACCAAACTCCTGTCCTTCCAGGCCTATTCGACGCCAAAGCGGCCGGACGTCCACCCGAAGGGCGTTTTGACCACTGGCGTAAGCGATTGACGGACCTGAGGAAGGGCAGGATACTTCGGAGTATGGGGTTGGATTTCCTATCCTTCCATTTTTTGAGCGGGTGCCGGGCGGGCGTCGGGCCGTGTGTGCGCCAACTGGCCGTCAGGCTTCGGGTGAAAGAGCGGCTGGCTAGTCCCGCTTTTCCGCTTACCCCAGACGTTTGACGCGACGGCTCGGCCTCCTGTGTGGAAAGAGTTTGCCCGACAGCCCTCGCCTATTGTCTCGCGCGGAGCGCAGACCACAGGGCACGCGCCACGTCCATGAGTCGCATATATTGCCCCGGAATTCCACCTGCCAACATGCCTGCCCCAGGAGCACCACGATGCAGACGGGAACCGATTATTCCAACACCTTGATTCTGGTCATCCGTGGTTGGGGAGACGCGGTGCATTTACCCTTCATCTCGATATCAGGGGGCACCCTGCCGACCGCGTTTCTGGAACTCCTTCGGTCGACCTTCCCGGGTGCCGACGTCATGCATCCGGACCTGGACATGGGGACGCGCTCGAAAGCGAGGCCCCGTGATCTCGTCGAGCAGTTGCTGACCGAGGTCGACCGACGTTGGGCACAGGGCAACTTCGAAGAACTGGTTATCGTTGCCTTTAGCGCCGGGACACTGCTCGCACGCAATCTCTACAGTCGAGCCTGCGGGGCAAGACTGCCCGAGACGGAAGCGGGCACTTCGCAGGCGCTTGATGGTCCCCCGCTGCCGCCTTCAGTCTGTGCGAATGACGCAAGACCCTGGGCATCCCGAATCAAACGGATGGTCTTCCTGGCCGGCGTCACGCGCGGCTGGAGCATCTCGACGGCGACCCCGGCTGCGCTGCGCTTCTTCGCGCCGATCCTCTTGACGATGTTGAACGCCAGTGCACGCCTGCGCGGCAAAGGACAATCCTTCATCCAACAGATCAAACGGGGCGCGCCGTTCGTCATCGAGAGCCGCCTCCTCTATCTGCAGGTCGAGCAGTACTGCGCCAAGGCTAACGCGACATTCCAACTGCCGCATACGGTGTTGCTGTTGGGCTCTAGGGACGAATACGTCTCACCGGCGGATGCGCTGGACCTCGGCCCCAGCAAAGATTTCACCTACCTTGAGGTTCCAGGTAGCAGCCATATCGATGTGCTCGATGTGGCCCAAGGCCCAGAGCCGGCAGCGACCGACGTCAGCGATGCGGGGCGGCGACAGCGGCTGCAACTTCGCCGAGCCAAGTTGATCGTCGCGGCGTTGATTCAGTCGACAGCGCAGCTTAAGACAATCGCGATGGACCGCGACGACATCGATGATTATATCGACGAACTTGATCGCCACGTCGTCCACGGCCCGAGCCCTTTCCCAACCCGTGTGGATCATGTCGTGATCATCGTGCACGGCATCCGCGATAACGGTTTCTGGACCAAGCGCATCGCCCGCGAGGTCAAGCCCGTCGGACGGGGTCGGCTAGATGGATCTCATACCTTGGTGGTTCGCGCCCCATCGCCGACCTATGGTTTCTTCTCGATGTGGGACTTCATCAATTTTTGGGGTCGGCTCGACGCGACGTACTGGTTCCTCGACAAGTATGCCGAGATTCGCGTTCTATACCCCGACGTTCCAATCAGTTTCATCGGTCACAGTAATGGCACCTTCCTGGCTGCACATGCCTTGCGGTTGTCGTCCATGGTAATGCTTGATCGCGTCGTGTTTGCCGGCTGTGTCGTGCGCACTGACTTCGATTGGCCGTGTATTAAAGGCCGTGCGTCGTCGATCTTGAATTTTGTCGCGACCAGCGACTGGGTTGTCGCCTTTCTACCAGGAGCCTTCCAGCGACTTGGGCTGCGTTTTTTTGACGTCGGTGGCGCCGGTTTCGACGGGTTTGGTGATCGCCCCAATCCGGGAGGCCCGGCGGTTTGTAATTTCCGCTACCTCTTGGGCGGACACGGTGTCGGCGTCAGTGAGCCGATGTGGCGACCCATCGCCGATTACGTGGTCAATGGTGTGCTGCCCGATGCAAACGAGCACAACCCGATCTTTCGGCGGCAGCGCACCCCCGCGCAGGCGTTGATCGGTCGGTTTTCCTGGCTCGCGCCGCTTGTGATCGTCGCGCTCTTAGGTTTGATCGTCTGGATCCTGGTTGCAACACTTGACGGCCTGGCGCTCGCCGTCTCAGCCGCACTCTTCGTCATCCTCGTCAACAGTATCGTCCAGTTCTTTTGATGACAGCACGTTGGCGACCCGATCCGTCCGTATTCAGGCCCGATTAAACGGAGCAGAAGATCAGGTCTCGCGTCGTTGTGTTGGTGATGCACCGCTAGCCCCGCAGTGAAGTGCGGTGAAGTGCGGGGGCAAGTCTAACATTCCAACATTTGCTGGAATGTTAGACTTGCCCCCGTATTCTTGACGCGAAGCAGCGTGCGGTAATGCGTCCAGGAGAGATGCGAGTGCAAGGTTCCGGGCTGCCAGGCGGGCGAAAGCCTTACGGTAGTGAATGATTCTCCACGCATTGCGTGGAGAATCGATGCCATCGGCAATTCTCCATCCGTCGCGTGGAGAATCCCCACCTCCGGCAGCAATCGCGGATAGGACTGGTAGAACTGCTTCATGTAGAACAAGCTCTGGGCCGACCACCCCTTCCCGTAGGCGGCCGTCAGTGCTTCCGAAAGCTGCAAAACCAATTGCTGTGCGTAACCTGCCCGCGATTTTACGTTTTGCTCCTCCTCGATGATTTCCCGGCCGACCAGCCAGTTGGCGATCACTTGAGTGGTGTTCACCGTGCGCGCGATGTTGCCGCGCGCCGCCTCAAGAATATCCCGTACCCGGCCATAGAGCGGCGGCGTGCCGACTGCGGAGATGGTGGCGACGGGCTTTTTGGTTTTGCGCGCCATGTTCAGGTCCCCTCCTCAAACAGGGATTGCTGGCCCGGCCTGGGCGGCTCCTTGGGCAGTTTCTCCACCCGCAACGAATAATCGTCTTGCCCCCATTCGCAGCGGCTCAGGACTTGTTTGGGAATCTTCTTCACCGTCAGATTGGGATAGGCATCGGCCTTGGCGCGGAAGGCGGTGCAGAGCACCAGCAGCGTCCGATCCGGCCCCACCTCGTCGGAGAGTTGCTGCAATTGCTCGTGGGTCAGGCTGGCGGTGGTCACATAGACGAAATCCCGCTCGGTGGAATGGCCGTGCTGCCAATACACCGCGTCCGAAGGCGCGTAGCTGAAGCCCTCCAGCTTGCACAACGCCTCGGCCAGCATGGCGGCGTTGTAACTCACATTCCGCACCCAACTTCACAACAAATCCCTATTTTATCGCAGCAAATCGCAGCACGTTGTCACCTACTACCTTGGCCGCCCGAACAAACCATAACTCAATCCACCAGAAAGTGCTGGACAAAATAGCTGCAACC
>JAHJDE010000086.1 GCA_018812525.1 Gammaproteobacteria bacterium | reverse complement strand
GTAATCCGCACGGATTGTCCCATCGCAAAGGGCGCCTTCCGGCGCCCTTTGCGTTTACCCCCCAATATTCCACCTTCCAAGACTATTCCACCGAGGGGGTAATGCGGGAAACCGCCTCCTCCAACACCAGGGATAATCTGGAAAACAACAGGCGCTCTGGCAATCCATAGGCAATATGTTGGCTATGGAGGTTCTTGCAAAACTGCGAGAACCTCTTGCGGTTCAGGGATGAACGCCATTTTCAATGGCCTAAGCCATTGAAAATGAAGAAAACGAAAAATCACATTTTTCGTTTTCTTCTTGCAAAATGGCCAGGAAGGCCATTTTGAAGTGCCTCTATGGTGGCATTAAATAATGAGATGTCCTGGCTAACATAGGAAATGTTGTCGCAAGCCAGACGCCTTAAATCAATCCACCCAATCCGTCGGGCGCATCTGGTCGGCTTTGAGATTGGCGGTGAAGTAGTCATCGGCAAAGTCTAGGTCTACGTCATTGCCGCTCTTGTCCACCAGGGGCTGGTCATAGTCCTTCCAGCCACGCAGGCCGGTCTTTAGGGAGACCACGTCCTTGAAGCCAAGCACTTGCAGGGAGTGGGCCGCCAGGATGCTGCGGTAGCCGGAACGGCAGACGACAATAACCTCCCGCTCCCGGGCGCGGACCAGTTCCGGCTCGGTCTCTTCGTATTCCCACTCGCAGGCCGATTCGAGGATGCCACGCGGGACATTCATCGAGCCGGCGATGTGCATGGCGTCGAACTCCGCGGGTTCGCGCACGTCCAGGATCAGGGCGCCGGGATTGGCCTGCAGGCGCTCTTCCAGTTCCCAGGGCATGAGTTCGCGGACATCCGACAGGCAGTCTCGAATCAGTTCAAGAAATCTGTTCATTTCTCTCCTCAATCGTCGATCCAGCGGCCCGGTTCGCCCGGCCGCCCACATTGGTTTCGCTCCACGGCGATGACCGCCGCCTCCACACGGGAATGGACATTTAGTTTGCGCAGGATGGCCTTCACATGCAGCTTCACGGTCCCGTCCGAAATGCCGAGATTACGGGCGATGACCTTGTTGCTCTGGCCCTCGGCCAGGTGGCAGAGGATTTCACGTTCGCGAGGCGTCAGCTCAGCGAACAGGGCATCCCCCATCGGCTCCGCTGCCTCTTTCTCACCGCCCTGTACCGCACGGGCCAGTACCGCCGTCAGCTCTCCCGCCACCACGGTCTCGCCCTTGCCGACAATACGGTTGAGGGCATCGATCAGCTCGGCCGGTTCCATGTCTTTAAGCAAGTAACCTTGCGCACCCTGTTGCAGGCTGTCAATGACATCCCGCTCCTCGCGGCTGGTTGTGAGCATGACGATGGGCATTCGGGGATGGTCCGCGCGCAGGCGCCGCAGCACATCTAATCCACCCATGCCGGGCATGCGCATGTCGAGTAGTACCACATCGGGCTGGTGACGGGCGACCAGGGCGATGCCTTCCTCGCCATCGCCGACGGCATCGACCACCTCGATTTCCCGTCGTTCAAGCAGCTCGCGAAGCCCCATCCGGAACAGGGCATGATCGTCAATCAGCAGTACGCGCACGGGGGCTGCTCCTTGTTGCACGGCCGTTCCGGCCACTGGGTTGGAAGGTCAGCTCGACGCGGGTCCCTTCGCCTGGCTCGCTTTCGATCCGGATGGCTCCATTGAGGCGGCGCGCCCGTTCTTCAAGTATGGAGAGGCCGATATGTTCGCCCGGCCGGCCGATGCGGTCGGCATGCTCGAAACCGACCCCGTCGTCCTCAACCAGCAGAATATACCCCTTGGCGCTGGCGCAGCGTAGCAGGACGCGGACCGTATGGGCCTTGGCGTGCTTGCGGATATTGTTCAGGGACTCCTGCACGATGCGCAGCAATTGCATCTCCTCACCGCCGGAGAGGGCCGGGGAGCGGCACTCCATTTGTAGAAAGACCGGGATGCCGGTCTCCTCTCGGAAGCGTTCGATCAGATTGAGCATGGCCGGCATCAGGCCCCGCTGGTCCAGCGGGGCGCGGAAGCTATTGAGCAGCTCGCGCAGCTCGGTATGGGCCTCGTCAACGCTGTTCTGTATCCGACGCGATCCCTGGCGGGCCTGCTCGCTGCCCCCCTCCTCCTCCAGGGTCTCGCTCAGCATTCGCACCTGGAAGCGGAGGCTGGCGATGGTCTGGGCCAGGGAGTCATGGAGTTCATGGGCCAGGGTGGTCCGCTCCTCGATGATGGAGAGGCGCCGCGCCTCCTCATCAGAACGCTGCTTGGCCACTGCCATGCCAAGGTGGCGGCCTACCGTGGTCAGCATCTCCATCAACTCCTCCCGTTCGGCGGTAACGCTCTTGGGGGCATAGAGGCGGTAGAGACCCAGCACCTCCTCATGGTAGCGCAGGGGGACCTCGACCACCTCGATCTCCCCGGCACCAAACATCCGCCTCCCTTGAGCCAGGGAACAGCGTCCGGGGTCGTGCTCGCACAGGATATCGCCGGGGGTGAGGGCGATTCCGCAGCGGCAGAGGGGGATCGGCAGGATCTCTGACTCCCGCGTTACCCGGCCGTCCAGCCCCAGGCAGGCGACGATCCGCATCCTCCCCTCCGGCATGGCCAGTTGCACCGTGGCAGTCAGGGCGCCGACCATCTCCTTCAGCACACGCAGGAAGCGGGTCAGCAACTCATCCAGGCTGTTGGCCTCGTTGATGCTGTTGGCCACGTCATACAGGATATGCAGGGAGGCGGTCTTCTGCGCCAGACGCCGGGTCTGGCGGGCCACCCGGTTGTCCATGTCGTCGTAGAGATCGGCCAGCTCTTCGATCAGGCTGTTGATGTCCTTGGCCATGCCGTCGAGGGCGCCGACACGGCCGTCCCCCACGCGCACCCCCGGCTCGCCCTGATTGAAGTGATAGAGGGCATTCTGCATGGCGATCAGGGGGAGGAAGAGATAGCGATGGAGGCGGTTGAGGGTGACCATCAGTCCCAGGATCATCAGGATCCATGCGGAGAAGTGGAGCCAGGAGGGGAAGTAATGGCCGCCCGCGCTGGCGGCCCAGGCTGCCAGCAGGCCGATGACCAGGGCCAGGAGCGGGACCCGTAAGCGCGCCGCCCGCAGCAGTTGGGCCAGGGTGGAGTTCTGTTGGTCGCCGATCGCTGTCAAGGGTATTCCCGCGTCACATCCAGGGGTAAGGCATGGACGCCATGCCCAAGGGGATATAATGCCAATAACCGCAGATTGAGGATATGACCAATGAACCCCTGGTGCCCCGCATGAAGATCTACCTCGTCGGCGGTGCCGTGCGCGACGAACTCCTGGGCCGTCCGGTCAAGGAGCGCGACTGGATGGTGGTAGGCGCCACGCCCGAGGCGATGCTGGCCCAGGGTTTCAAGCAGGTGGGCAAGGACTTTCCCGTCTTCCTCCATCCCCGCACCGGCGAGGAGTATGCCCTGGCCCGCACGGAATGCAAGACCGCACCGGGCTATCGGGGTTTCGCGGTCCATGCGGAGGCCGATGTCACCCTGGAGCAGGACCTGCTGCGGCGCGACCTGACCATCAATGCCCTGGCCCGGGACGAGTCTGGACAGATCATCGACCCCTACGGCGGGCTGCGTGACTTGGAAAGCCGCCTGCTACGTCATGTCTCCGACGCCTTCGCAGAGGACCCGGTCCGTATCCTGCGTACGGCCCGCTTCGCCGCCCGTTATGCCCACCTTGGTTTTCGGATTGCCCCGGAGACCAATGCCCTGATGCAGGCCATGGCTGCTGCCGGGGAGGTGAACGCACTAGTGCCGGAGCGGGTCTGGCAGGAGCTGGTCAAGGTCCTGGCCGAGGAGACCCCCTCAGGCTTCTTCGAGGCCCTGCGCGACTGCGGCAGCCTGCGGATCGTATTCCCCGAGATCGATCGCCTCTTCGGTGTGCCCCAGCCGGCGGCGCAGCATCCCGAGATCGACACCGGCATTCACAGCCTCATGGTGCTGGACCAGGCCGCACGACTCAGTCCGGATCCCAGGGTCCGCTTTGCCGCCCTCTGCCACGATCTGGGCAAGGGTCAGACCCCTGCCCAGATCCTGCCCTCCCACCACGGCCACGAGGAGCGGGGTGCGACCCTGGCCGAACAGCTCTGCCAGCGACTGAAGGCCCCCAACGACTACCGTGACCTGGCCATACTCACCGCCCGCTACCACGGCCACATCCACAGGGTCGAGCAACTGCGGCCGCAGACCCGGCTCAGGGTGCTGGAAGGCTGCGATGCCTTCCGCCGCCCGGAGCGCTTTGAACAGCTCTTGCTTGCCTGCGAGGCCGACGCCCGTGGCCGCAGGGGCTTCGAGCAACGCACCTACCCCCAGGCCGGCATGTTCCACCGGATATTGGCCGCCGCACGGGGTTTCGACCCGACAGGACTGGTCCGGGAAGGCATCAAGGGCGAGGCGCTGAAGGATGCCATTCGCAGGGGGCGGCTGGGGGCGATCAGGGACTGCGGGCAAGGCGCCGATTTTTATGCTTAGGGGGTGGACGGTTAGAGCCTCCTGTCACAATATGTAGGGGTGAGCCCTCCCAAACAACCCACACGGTCGGCCCTGGTGGCAGGCAGCGACTACCCGCGAACCTACCGAGAGTTCGTCGAGATGTCCCCCGACGACCTTGCCTGCTCCAGATACCTGGAGGCCCTGAGATGGCCCGACGGGTTCAAATGCCCGAAGTGCGGGGTGGAGGCGGAGCCGTGGCGCCAGACTCGCGGACGATTGAAATGCAGTTCGTGCCGTTGTCACACGACGCCTACTTCCGGCACGATCCTGGACAAGACGCGAGCGCCGCTGACGACCTGGTTCGAAGCGGCGTGGCATGTAACCACGGCGAAGAACGGCCTGTCCGCAAAGACCCTTGAACGGACACTTGGTGTCCGGTACCGCGTGGCTTGGGCCATGCTTCAGCGGTTCAGGGTGGCCATGGTCCGTTCCGAGCGAGAGCGCCTGACGGGAGCGGTCGAGATCGATGAAGCTTTGATCGGCGGCGTCGAGCGTGGAGGTGTGCGTGGGCGCGGGACAGCCAAGGAGGTCGTCGCTATCGCGGTCGAGGTTCTCGATCCCAAGGGGTTCGGAAGACTGCGGATGCGACACATCGCGGATGCCTCGGGGGCGAACCTCGCGAGGTTCGTGCACGATGTAGTTGCAGTCGGTTCCGAGGTGCATACGGACGGCTGGGGCGGGTACAACGACCTGGCGAAGTTCGGATACACGCACCGAAAGACGGTTCTGTCTTCCTCGCCCGATCCCGCGCACGTGGCAATGCCCTGCCTATCTCCCTTACACCAGAGGGTTTCCCGGGCGGCCATCGCACGTGCCTTTGTCACCAAAATGGTCTACGACCTCTCGACCACCCGTATGCTGTTGGACTGGCTGGAAAGTGATCCAACCATACGCCGTATCTGTGGCTGGGAATGGAAAAAGGAGGTGCCGAGCGAAGCCACCTTTTCCCGAGCCTTTGCAGAGCTTGCCGAAAGCCGCTTACCGGAACGGATACACCAGGTACTCATTGAGCAGCATCTTGGTGACCAACTCATCGGACACATCTCCAGGGACTCCACAGCG
>JAHJDE010000085.1 GCA_018812525.1 Gammaproteobacteria bacterium | reverse complement strand
CACACTGTTGTTTGAGTGCAGATCGATTCCAGAATACAGTTTCATGGCACGTCTCCTCTCTTCAGTGGTTCGACAAGTCTTCATAAACTCGACGATACCGCCGGGGTGAGGAGGCGGCTAGATGATTATCAGGTCTTGCTCCGTGCCTTCTGTTCGAGTTTAATGATCCGACTGATCCTTGAGAGAAAAAACAGGGTCAGGTCTAACATTCAAACATATGTTGGTACGTTAGACCTGACACACAGAAGCTTTGGATGAGATCTCCAAGCAGCCCGTAGGGTGCGGTAAGGTTCGAACCGCACCGAACACAGACGGATGCTGTCACGCGACTGATGCGGTTCGCTATCGCTCACCGGCATCCTACTTTACGTCGCGGCTGTGGTACGAACCGCACCGAACTGTTGGGAGACCGCTTTCAACCGCGAAGGACGTGAAGAACGCCAAGGAAATCACCGGATTCTCTGTCGATGCATTCACCTTCCGGGAGAACGGCCATACGCGGTTTTGTAGGGGCGGGTTTCAGACCCGCCCCTACAATATTCCTGGCACGGAAAAAACAGGGTCACCCATTAGCCGCCTCCGCGCAAGCCCGCAGGGTGCGGTGAGGCACGAACCGCACCGAACACGGACGGACGCTGCCACGCGACCGATGCGGTTCGCTATCGCTCACCGGCACCCTACTTTCCGTCGCGGCTGATTGTCCCGGGACGCGGGGCCTGGCTTGGGCTAGGGATGGCGGCGTGGATCAAATAAAACACCCTTTGAGGCCATTATCTGGGCCTCATTCGCCGGTGTTGTGGTAGCATCTCGCGGTCTCAGGTATATCCAGTTCTGACATCAACACCATTTGGAGGTCGTAACATGGCGATGGCGTCCCAGAAGCGGGTCCATTATTTTGGAAAAACCAAATCCGAAGGCACCAAGGAGATGAAGGATCTCCTGGGTGGCAAGGGTGCCAACCTGGCGGAGATGACCTCCATCGGATTACCGGTCCCGCCGGGATTTACCATCACCACCGAGACTTGCGCCGAATACAATACTATCGGCGGCAGGCTGCCCGATGGCCTTCTCGATGAAGTGCACAGGAACATGGCCTTGCTGGAGGCGGAGACCGGCAAGCAGTTCGGTTCCGATGAGAATCCCCTGTTGGTATCGGTCCGTAGCGGCGCCGCCGTGAGTATGCCCGGCATGATGGATACGGTGCTGAATCTGGGCCTCACCGACAAGGCGATGGACGGCCTGGCGAACAATTCCGGCAACCGCCGCTTCGCCCTGGATGCCTACCGCCGCCTGATAAATATGTTCGGGGATGTGGTGATGGAGGTCCCCCACCATCACTACGAGGACGAGTTCGACCGCATCAAGCGTAAGTACGGTGTCACCGAAGACACCGATCTCAATGAGGCCGGCCTGGAAGAGCTGATTATCGCCTACAAGGCGGTCTACAAGCAGCACACCGGCGCCGAGTTCCCCCAGGACCCCTATCAGCAATTGGAAAGGGCGGTCGAGGCCGTGTTCAAGAGCTGGAACATCCCCCGCGCCGTGCGCTACCGCGAGATCAACGAGATTACCGGCCTGCTGGGCACAGCGGTCAACATCCAGACCATGGTCTTCGGCAACATGGGCGAGGATTCCGGCACCGGCGTTGCCTTTACCCGCGACCCCTCCACGGGCGACAACACCTTCTTCGGCGAGTTCCTGGTCAACGCCCAGGGCGAGGACGTGGTGGCCGGTATCCG
This sequence comes from Gammaproteobacteria bacterium, assembly GCA_018812525.1. Taxonomy (GTDB): domain Bacteria; phylum Pseudomonadota; class Gammaproteobacteria; order Chromatiales; family Chromatiaceae; genus YD12-FULL-61-37. Next base: position 55,132 of record JAHJDE010000085.1, on the reverse strand, counting down.
TACCCCCCAAAACGTGGACGAGATGGTCCAATGGCGCCCCGATATCTACGAACAGTTGTTGGAGGTGAAGCGCATCCTGGAGAACCACTACCGGGAGATGCAGGACATCGAGTACACCATCGAGAAGGGTAAGCTCTTCCTGCTCCAGACCCGCACCGGCAAGCGCGCCGGGAATGCGGCGGTAAAGATCGCCGTCGACATGGTGGTGGAGGGCCGCATCACCCAGAAGGAGGCGCTGGTACGTGTCCCCGCCAACGACCTGAATCAGTTGCTGTTGCCCACCTTCGACGCCAGCGCCCAGCGCGACACCCTGACCGTCGGCCTGCCTGCCTCGCCGGGCGCCGCCTCCGGCAAGATCGCCTTCTCCGCCGACGAGGCGGTAGACCGCACCCATGCGGGCGAGTCCATTATTCTGGTGCGCAAGGATACCAGCCCCGAGGACGTGAGCGGCATGCACGCCGCCGCCGGCATCCTCACCTCCACCGGCGGCATGACCAGCCACGCGGCGGTGGTCGCGCGCGGCTGGGGCAAGTGCTGCATCGCCGGCGCCGGCGAAGTGGAGATCAACGAAGCGAAGCGCACCATCAGCATCAAGGGCCGCGTATTCGGCGACCAGGATGTCATCAGCATCGACGGCTCTTCGGGTGAAGTCATGGCCGGCAACGTGGCGCGGGTAGAGCCCAAGCTCTCCGACGAATTCCGTTCCCTCATGGAATGGGCGGACGATATCCGTACCCTGAAGGTCTGGACCAACGCCGATACCCCCAAGGATGCCGAGCGTGCCCGTGCCTGGGGTGCCCAGGGTATCGGCCTCTGCCGCACCGAGCACATGTTTTTCGAGGGCGAGCGCATCACCGACATGCGCGAGATGATCCTGGCCGAGACCGAGGAGGACCGCAGGGCCGGCCTCGACAAGCTGCTGCCCCATCAGCGGGAGGACTTCAAGGGTCTCTTCACTGCCATGCAGGGGTTGCCGGTGACCGTGCGCCTGCTCGATCCGCCCCTGCACGAGTTCCTGCCCCACGAGGAGCATCTGCAACAGGAACTGGCCGACCGTCTCAAGGTACACCTGGAGATGATCAAGGCGCGCGTTAGCCAGTTGCACGAGACCAATCCCATGCTCGGCCATCGCGGCTGCCGCCTCTCCATCTCCTATCCGGAGATCCTGCAAATGCAGGTGACCGCCATCACCGAGGCCGCCATCGAGTGCAGGCAAAGCGGTATAGATGCAAGGCCCGAGATCATGGTCCCCCTGGTCGGCACCTATAAGGAGTTGGCCCTGCTGCGCAAGGAGATCGAGGCGACCATCCAGGCTGTCAAGGCCGCCAAGGGCTATACCGAGGCCCTGGATATCCCCATCGGCACCATGATCGAGATCCCGCGCGCAGCCCTGACCGCCGACGAGGTGGCCCGGCATGCCGACTTCTTCAGCTTCGGCACCAACGACCTGACCCAGATGACCTTCGGCTACAGCCGTGACGACGTGAACTCCTTTATGCCCAACTACATCCGTAAGGAGATCCTGGAGCGTGATCCGTTCCAGTCATTGGATACCAGTGGCGTCGGCCAGTTGGTGAGCATGGCTGTGGCCAAGGGTCGCGGCGAGAGGAAGGGGATGAAGATGGGCATCTGTGGCGAACACGGCGGCGATCCCCTCTCCATCCAGTTCTGCCACCGGGTCGGGCTGGACTACGTCTCTTGCTCCCCCTTCCGCGTCCCCGTCGCCCGGCTGGCCGCCGCCCAGGCAGCGGTGAAGGAAGGCTGAGTTATTGGAGCACTGAGAGGCTGTGAAAATACCTCCCGCCTACTGCGGGAGGTTTTTTCACGACCTCTTCGTCTTGCAAAATGGCCAGGAAGGCCATTTTGCAAGTGCCTCTATAGGCGAACGGAATATTTGGCACAGAGCCGCATTCGATATGATCCTGGAAACCGCAGTTGACCACGTCGTGGAGCGGGCTTGTCCGCGCTACTGCGGCAGTTTTCGCGGGTAGGGGCGGGTTTAAAACCCGCCCCTACTCCTGCCCTGCTTTTGCTAATAGTTCCTCATGAATACTATTATTTATTGCCGTTTGCCTTAATCCCATCAACTCCTTGCATGCAACCGGAGGTCTCGTGCCGCGCAAGATCGATCGCAACGTCTTTTTTCTGCTCTCCGACGCCACAGGTGAGACCGCCGAGGCGATCCTGACCGCCGCGCTCACCCAGTTCCGTGACGACAAGGTGAATATACGGCGCATCAGCCATGTGCTTAGCCAAGGACAGGTCAACAAATTGTTGGATGAGGCAGAGGATGAACATGCACTGGTCTTCTTTACCTTCGTCGACCGCGAACTGGCGACATTCACGGAGAATGAATGCCGAAGTCGAAGTATCGATTGCCTCGATCTCATCAGTCCCATCCTGCAAAAACTAGCGCACTTCTTCGGCCACTCCCCGAAGGGGATGCCGGGCCTGTTGCACGAGGTGGGGGAGGAGTATTTCCATCGTGTGGAGGCGATGGAGTTTGCCCTGAAGAACGACGACGGCCAGACCCTCAGCCACCTCAACGAAGCGAACATCGTGCTGGTGGGCTTGTCTCGCACCAGCAAGACGCCCCTGTCCATCTACCTCTCCTGCCGTGGCTGGAAGGTGGCGAATGTCCCGCTGGTCAAGGGCATCACCACCCCGCCCGCCCTGTTCGCCGTCGATCCCAAGAATGTGGCCTGCCTGTTCCTGGAAACGGCGACCCTCGTGGAACGGCGGCAGGCCAGGGTAAAGAGCATGGGGGTGGCGAAATCAACCGATTACATCGATTACGACGCGGTCAAGGATGAGCTGCGCTGGGCCCGGTCCCTCTGCCGCGACCGGGGCTGGGCGGTGGTCCATGTGGACGGGAAATCTGTTGAAGAGACCGCCCACGAGGTGTTGGTGAAGCTGAACAAGAAATAGCGGTCTCTTTTCACCTGAAGCAGCAGCATAGATGTACACCTGTACGAAACAAGCACCTCGGGCCGTTACTGCTGTTTGAAGGCGGCGATCCGTTCCCCTGTGTCGGGGTGGGTCGAGAGGTAGTGGAACAGGTGGCTCTTGGCGGATGCGCAGTCCTTGCCGGCGCCCTCCTTGCCCCCTTCGCAGAGGGCCTGCTGCTCCAGCCGCAGGAGGATGTTGGCGAAGTGTTCCGGGGCGATCCCGTTGCGTTGCAACTGGAGCAGGGCGAAGGCGTCCGCCTCCCGTTCGAAGTGCCGGGAATAGCCCAGTTGGGTCAGCATCAGGGGGATGCCGACGCCCACATCGGTGATGGATGAGATGTCACCGAAGATCAGGAGGCCGATCAAGGTCAGGGCCGAGTTCTGGATGGTCTGGCGGATGCCATGCCGGCCCTCCAGGTGGCCCATCTCGTGGAAGAGCACGGCGGTTAGCTCCTCGTCCCGCTGGGCCAGTTTCACCAGTTGATCGGTGAAGACCAGGGTATCCGGCGGCAGGGCAAGGGCGTTGGCGCCCAGGGTCTCGGTGTCGCGGAAGAGGATGCGGGGCCTTGCGAGGCCTGCGGTCCCGAGCCCCGTCTCGAAACGCCGCAGTAGTTCCGCTTGGCGCCCGGCCGGCAGGCGTGAGGGCTTCAGCCATTCCTGCTCCATGAAGGCGATGGACTGCCGGTTGATCTGACGGCTGAACTCGTCCGGCAGGCGCTGGGCGATCCTTTCGGCCGTCCAGGGCAGGGCATGGGCAATGAACCACCAGACGAGGGCCGCCACCAGCAACAGGGATAGCAGGATATTGGGGTAGTTCGACTCCAGCCGGTGCAGGAGCCCCGCCAGGGGAGAGGGGTTGATGGCCTCCAGCAGCCGATCGACCCGCTCGTTGTCCTCCGTCTCGAAGGCGGCACCGGAGGGAAATTCGATCCTGCGGGCGGTGTCGCCCAGGCGGGGGGCGATCTCCACCTCGTCGGGCCGGACCCTGATCAGGATCTCATCTCCGGCCCGGAGGCTCAGCCGATGTCCGTCGTGGATGAGTTCGGCGTCGAGTCGTCGGGAGCTGAGGCCGTCGTAATAGTGGCCGTGTATCGCGATCAAAGACCGAAATCCACATCAAAAACATCGGCGATCTCCTGGCCGGTGGCGCTGACCTGATCCCTTGCCCCGGCAAGGAACTGGTCGAGGCTGGAATGGCCGACCAGGGAGAGGCGCGATGCCCGGTATTTCAGCAGCCGGACCTTTGCCCAGGGGTAGTAGAGGCCGAGGGTCAGGATGATCAGGAGGGTATTGGCGACATAGATCCCCGTGTAGGCGGGGGTCTCCATGTCGCTGGAGAAGTAGAGGTCGGCGAGATTGGTGGAGTTGAATAGCAGGTTGGTCATCTGCACTGTCATGAAGGCCCCGATCAGGACGAGGGTCAGAAAGAAGCCGAGGACGCCCAGGGGCGCGAAGAGGTTCCCCAGGAGGCTGCTGACCCAGAAGGCGGCGATGGCCAGGAGGAGCCCGAGCCCGAGGATCTTGTAATAGCTCAGGGCCTCGTTGCCGAACTCGAAGGGGGTGGTGCCGAACCGGCTGTTCGCCACCCGATATTGCTGCTGCTTGTAGATGGCATAGGGCCACAACAGGCCGAAGGTCAGGCTGCCGAGGAAGGGCCAGAGGAGGAAGACGGCATAGGCCTCCCCGGTGCCTCCCCTGAAATCGAAACGGACATTGCGGTAGGCGGAGTTGCGGGCATTGAAGGCCAGGGAGCGGTTGATGGCCCAGGGCATGGCCAGCATCAGCAGGAATAGGAGGGTGGAGCCGATGATCGGATCAAAGCGTTGCACTACCAGCACGGCCCCGAAGAGGCCCAGGGCGATCAATCGCCCCTTGAGCAGCATCAGGGGCTTGGCCAGATAGCGGAAACTCACCTCATCCAGGAAGCTGTTGCCGTAGAGATAGCCCTTGTTGCGGACCTTCGCCCAGGGCCCATAGATTCCCAGCGTGATGATGGTCAGCAGCAGGTTGAGGATCCAGATGCGGAAATACTCGCCGCCCTCGCCGGTGAACCTGAAGTTATGCTCCCTGGGCTGGTCGTTATCGGCGGGCCTGGCTGAGGGTGCAGCCGGGGCCTGTGGGGGTGGGGTGGGCAGGAAGGCCTCCTCGTCCTTGAAACTCTGCACCGGGATGCCCTCGGGGTCCGCCTTGAGGTGGGTCTTGATACCGGCGGTGGCGAATCGCTCCTGGAAATCGAAGGCCTGGCGGGGACTCAGACCCTTGCAGAGGACGGCCACCTTACCGCGCTCCTGCATGCCCTTGAAGCGCTCCCGGCTGATCTTGGTGGCGCGGAGCAACTCGTCCCAGGCCACGTTTTCGTCGAAGCCCTCGCGGATCTCCCCCCAGAAGAGTAATCGATAGGTTTTACCCGACATACAAAACCCCGTGGTGGAATTGGCTCAAAGACTAGACAAGGAAAGGCCGGACGGCAAATTATCAAGCGCTGGTTAAGGAGCTGTCCGGAAATAAGTTGGACAATATCGCGCTCAGATTCAGGTCAGATTTGGTCGATCTGATTGAGCAAAACCGCCTATTTTCGCGGCAGAGCCGCTCCCACCGCCATGGGAGCGGCTCTGCCGCGAAAATTGATCGATTGAAGATCGGCCAAAGATGGCCTGAAGATGAGAAAGGTCGTCTCGCCCCCTTCGACTCCGCTTCCTTCGCGGTTGAGCGGGGAGGTCGAGTCTATCAGGCATCGATCTTTCTGTACTTGATGCGATGGGGCTGGACGGCCTCATCGCCCAGGCGGCGCTTCTTGTCCTCTTCGTAGTCCTGGAAGTTGCCTTCGAACCAGACCACATTGGAATCGCCCTCGAAGGCGAGGATGTGGGTGGCGATGCGGTCGAGGAACCAGCGGTCATGGCTGATGACGACCGTACAGCCGGGGAAGGCGAGCAGGGCCTCTTCCAGGGCGCGCAGGGTCTCCACGTCCAGGTCGTTGGTCGGTTCGTCGAGCAGCAGCAGGTTGCCGCCGCTTTGCAGCACCTTGGCCAGGTGCAGGCGGTTGCGCTCCCCGCCGGAGAGGTCGCCGACCCGCTTCTGCTGGTCGGCCCCCCTGAAGTTGAAGCGAGAGAGCCAGGCACGGGAGTTGAGTTCGTATTTGCCGATGCTGAGGATGTCGCGGCCGCCGGAGACCTCCTCCCAGGCGGTCTTCTTGTTGTCCAGGGCATCGCGGGACTGATCCACGTAGGCGACCTGCACTGTGTCGCCGATGCGCATCTCGCCGGCGTCGGGCCTCTCCTGGCCGGTGATCATGCGGAACAGGGTGGTCTTGCCCGCGCCATTGGGGCCGATGATGCCGACGATGCCGCCCTTGGGCAGGTTGAAGCTGAGGTCGCCGTAGAGCAGGTTGTCGCCGAAGGCCTTGCGCAGCCCCTTGGCCTCGATCACCAGATCGCCCAGGCGCTCGCCCGGCGGGATGTAGATCTCGTTGGTCTCGTTGCGCTTCTGGAATTCCTGGCTCTGCAACTCGTCGAAACGGGCCAGACGGGCCTTGCTCTTGGCGTGGCGACCCTTGGGGTTGGAACGGACCCACTCCAGTTCGTGCTTCATGCTCTTGATGCGGGCCACCTCCTGCTTCTGCTCCTGCTCCAGGCGCGCCTCCTTCTGCTCCAGCCAGGAGGAGTAGTTGCCCTCCCAGGGGATGCCGTGGCCGCGGTCCAGTTCCAGAATCCAGCCGGCGACATTGTCCAGGAAATAGCGGTCATGGGTCACGGCCACCACGGTGCCGGGGTAGTCGTGCAGGAAGTGCTCCAGCCAGGCCACCGATTCGGCGTCCAGGTGGTTGGTGGGTTCGTCCAGCAACAGCATGTCCGGCTTTTCCAGCAGCAGACGGCACAGGGCCACGCGGCGGCGCTCCCCGCCGGAGAGCTTGGTCACATCCGCATCCCAGGGCGGCAGGCGCAGGGCATCGGCGGCCACTTCGAGCTGGCGGTCGATATTGTGACCGTCCTTGGCCTGGATCAGGTTCTCCAGCTCCGCCTGCTTCTTGGCCAGGGCGTCGAAATCGGCGTCGGGCTCGGCATAGGCGGCATAGACCTTATCCAGCTCGACCAGGGCATTCTTCACATCGGCGACCGCCTCCTCCACGTTGCCGCGCACGTCCTTGGTGGGATCGAGCTGCGGCTCCTGGGGCAGGTAACCGACCTTGGTGCCCGGCTGCGGCCGGGCCTCGCCCTCGATGTCCTTGTCCAGCCCGGCCATGATGCGCAACAGCGAGGACTTGCCCGAGCCGTTGATGCCGAGCACGCCGATCTTGGCGCCGGGGAAGAAGGAGAGGGAGATGTCGCGCAAGATGACCCGCTTGGGCGGAACCACCTTGCCGACGCGATTCATGGTGTAGATGTATTGGGCCATTGGTCTTCATGCCGGGGTGTTGGGATAGCCGCGCATTCTCGCATATCGGGGGGATGGGGAGAACAGGTGCCTTTGGCGGGGAACCCTGCTGGCAAATCACCCGAAGTCGTAGTGTTTCTCGATGGCCTCCAGGATGTCCCAGGTGCAGGAGAGGCCGGCGGGGAAGCTGATAAGGTCGCCGCGCTTGAACGCCTGGGGCTGGCCGCCGTCGGGGGTGATGAGGGCGCGGCCCTTGAGAATGTAGCAGGTCTCTTTTTCGCTGTAGGTCCAGGGGAAGGTGGAGACCTCCTTTTTCCATAGGGGCCAGTCGTAGACCCCCAGCACTTCGAGTTTAACGGGGGCTGGGTTGTGTTCGCAGTGGATTTCATTCATGGGGAGGGGGCCTTGGGTCTTTCTGACAGACCGCAAGTTTACCCCATTTGCCCATTGGCACGGCCTCGGCTTCGGTGGATACTCCGGCCATGGAGTTGAATTTGAATGAATCCATGATCCTCTTGCCGCAACGCCTGGGTGAGGAACTGGCCCGGCGAGGTATGAGACTGGCCGTGGCCGAGTCCTGCACCGGCGGCTGGATCGCCAAGGCACTGACCGATGTGCCGGGCAGCAGCGCTTGGTTCGACCGGGGTTATCTGACCTATTCCAATGAGGCCAAGCAGGAGATGCTGGGGGTGGATGGGGCGATCCTCCGGGAGCGGGGCGCGGTCAGCGAGGAGACGGTCCGGGCCATGGCCGCCGGTGCCCTGGAGAGGTCCCCCGCCGATCTCGCCGTCGCTGTGAGCGGCATTGCCGGCCCCGGCGGTGGCAGCGAGGCGAAGCCAGTTGGCACCGTCTGGCTGGCCTGGGCCGAGCGTAACGGTCCCTCGTTGGCGCGGCGGCAACAGTTCAGCGGTGATCGAACTCAGGTTCGTGCTCAGGCCGTGGTGGCTGCCTTACAGGGGTTGCTGGATCTGTTGCAGGACGGATCGGTATGAGCCGCCGCCTCTTTTTCGGGCTGAAACCCGACGAGAAGGTTCGAAACGCCATCGACCGTGCCGCCCGATCCCAGCCCGATTTCAAGGGCAGGCCGTCGCACCCGGAGGACCTGCACATGACCCTGATCTTTCTGGGGCAGGTGGATGGGCGGCTGGACCCCGTGCTGGAGGCGGCCAGCCAGGTTCGCGTCCCGCCCTTTTCCCTGACCCTCGACCGCTTCGGCTTCTGGCCCCGTTCCGGGTTGCTCTTTATGCGGCCCTCGGTCGTGCCGATTCACTTGCGCATGCTGGAGGATTCCCTGGGGCGTCGGCTGGAGTCCTGCGGCCTCATCCCGGACGGGAGGGAATACAAACCCCACGTCACCCTGGCCCGCAAGGCCAGGCCGGTCGCTGCTGAGGTATTGAGCAAACCGATCGAATGGCAGCTGGACCGCTTCTGTCTCTTCGTCTCCAATCCGACCCAGGAGCCCCCCTACTACCGGATCATCAACCACTGGCCCTTGTCTCCCCCTCTGGAGAAGGGCTGAGCAGGCTCATTCCCTGAGCCTGTGGCTGTGTATAATCCCCGCCAGCTAAAGCCATTTAAACCACGAAGGACGCGAAGAACACGAAGGAAATCGCTGGATTATCTTCGTCGAGGCATTCACCCTCCGGGTAAATGGCCATACGTTGTACGGGCGGGTTTTGTACGGGCGGGTTTCAAACCCGCCCCTACGATATTCCTGGCGTTCTTTGCGCCTTTGCGTGAGACATTTTAGAGGTTCTTGCAAAACTGCAAGAACCTCTTGCGGTTCAGGGATGAACTGCCATTTTCAATGGCCTAAGCCATTGAAAATGAAGAAAACGAAAAATCGCATTTTTCGTTTTCGTCTTGCAAAATGGTCAGGAAGACCATTTTGCAAGTTCCTCTTTAGATTCGTTTTTTCACCGGTTGGAGGCAACCCAATGGACGAGAATCGCAAGAAGGCCCTGGCGGCGGCCCTGAGTCAGATCGAGAAGCAGTTCGGCAAGGGGTCGGTCATGCGCATGGGGGATACCACCGGCATGAACATCGAAACCATCTCCACCGGATCGCTTGGCTTGGACCTGGCCCTGGGCGTAGGGGGCCTGCCGAAGGGGCGTGTGGTCGAGATCTACGGCCCGGAGTCTTCCGGCAAGACCACCCTGACCCTGCACGCCGTGGCCGAGGTGCAGAAGCGGGGCGGCACCGCCGCCTTCGTCGATGCCGAGCATGCCCTCGATCCTGTCTATGCCCAGAAACTGGGCGTGAACATCGATGAGCTGCTGGTCTCCCAGCCCGACACCGGCGAACAGGCCCTGGAAATCACCGACATGCTGGTGCGTTCCGGCGCCGTCGACATGGTGGTGATCGACTCTGTTGCAGCCCTGACGCCCAAGGCCGAGATCGAGGGCGATATGGGCGACTCCCATGTGGGACTTCAGGCAAGATTGATGTCCCAGGCCCTGCGCAAGCTCACTGCCAACATCAAGCGCACCAACTGTATCGTGGTCTTCATCAACCAGATTCGCATGAAGATCGGGGTCATGTTCGGCAGCCCGGAGACCACCACCGGCGGCAACGCCCTCAAGTTCTACGCCTCCGTGCGCCTCGACATCCGCCGCATCGGCAGCATCAAGAAGGGCGATGAGGTCATCGGCAACGAGACCAAGGTCAAGGTGGTCAAGAACAAGGTCGCCCCGCCGTTCAAGCAGGCCAATTTTGAGATCATGTACGGCGAGGGGATCTCCAAGGAGGGCGAGCTGATCGACCTGGGCGTGCAGTACAACATCATCGAGAAGGCCGGCGCCTGGTACAGCTACGGCAAGGACCGCATCGGTCAGGGCAAGGAGAACGTGCGCCAGTACCTCAGGGAAAACAAGGCCATGGCCGCCGATATCGAGGCCAAGATTCGTACCGCCGTCACCCCGGACAAACTGCCCATGGCCCGCGAGAATGAACCCCAGGTCGAGGAGGCCCCGGCCTGAACGGCGAAATAGAGCAGGCAGCGGTCCGCCTGCTGGCGGTCCGGGAACACAGCCGGGCCGAGCTGGAACGCAAGCTGGCCGGCAAGTACGCCGCCGAGGCACTGGGTCAGGTCCTCGATGACCTGGCCGGGCGCGGGCTGCTCAGCGACGCACGTTTCGCCGAACAGTACGCGGCCCAGCGGGCCGACAGGGGCTATGGCCCTGTCCGCATCCGGAGTGAACTCCGTGAGCGGGGGGTGGCGCCGGATCAGGCTGAACTGGCGCTGGAGTCGCTCGAACAGGATTGGTTCGAGGCAATGCGTGCCGCCCATGACCGCAAGTTCGGCCCCGGCCCCTGCGCCGACCGCAAGGAACAGGCCCGCCACGCCCGCTTCCTCGAATACCGGGGCTTCCCTGGCGAGATGATCCGCACGTTGCTGTTCGATCCCTGACCCTACTGGACTAACAGTCTCCATCTGCCCGATTTTTTGCCTTCGCCTTTTATGGCATCATTCACGCTTTCCAAAGCCATCGGTTTTCTACTCCCCTATGAACAGCAGCGCGATACGCAAGGCCTTTCTCGATTACTTTGCCGGGAAGGGCCATGAGTTAGTCCCAAGCAGCACCCTGATCCCCCAGGATGACCCGACCCTCCTGTTCACCAACGCGGGCATGGTTCCCTTTAAGGATGTATTCCTCGGCCGGGACAAGCGGGACTATGTACGGGCTGCCAGCTCCCAGCGTTGCGTCCGCGCCGGGGGCAAGCATAACGACCTGGAGAACGTCGGCTATACCGCGCGCCATCACACCTTCTTCGAGATGCTGGGCAACTTCAGCTTCGGCGACTACTTCAAGCGCGATGCCATCTTCTATGCCTGGGAGTTTCTGACCGAGCGACTGGGGCTGCCGAAGGAACGCCTTTGGATCACGGTCTATGACGAGGATACGGAGGCGGCGGATATCTGGCTCAAGGAGCTCAAGGTCGATTCCGACCGCTTCAGCCGCATCGGCGACAAGCCCGGTGGCAAACGCTATGAGAGCGATAACTTCTGGACCATGGGCGATACCGGTCCCTGCGGCCCCTGTACCGAGATCTTCTACGACCACGGTCCCGGCATCTACGGCGGTCCCCCTGGCACTCCGGAGGAGGATGGGGACCGCTATATCGAGATCTGGAACCTGGTTTTCATGCAGTACAACCGGGACGCGAGCGGCAACATGACCCCGCTGCCCAAGCCCTCGGTGGATACCGGCATGGGGCTGGAGCGCCTGGCCGCCGTCATGCAGGGGGTACACAGCAACTACGAAATTGATCTCTTCCAACATCTGATCGATGCCGCAGCCGAGGTGACGGATACCCAGGATCGGGAGGAGAAGTCCCTGCGGGTCATCGCCGACCACATCCGCTCGGCCGTTTTTTTGATCGTCGATGAGGTCATGCCTTCCAACGAGGGGCGCGGCTACGTCCTGCGCCGCATCATCCGCCGCGCCATTCGGCACGGCTATATGCTGGGGTGCAAGGAGCCCTTCTTCCACCGGCTGGTCCGCCCCCTTTGCGAGGTCATGGGCGATGCCTATCCCGAGCTGGTCAAAGGGCGGGAACAGGCGGAACGGGTCCTGCGCCTGGAGGAGGAACGCTTCGCCGAGACCCTGGAACAGGGCATGCGGCTGCTGGAGGAGGCGGTGGCCGCCCTCGAGGGCAAACGCATCCCTGGCGAGACCGTCTTCAAGCTCTATGACACCTTCGGCTTTCCGGCCGATCTGACCGGGGACTTCGCCCGCGAGCGCGGCCTTGAGATCGACCAGGAGGGCTTCGAGCGGGAGATGGCGGCCCAGCGCGAGCGCGCCCGCGCCGCCAGCCAGTTCGGCGCCAACCAGTCGATCAGCCTGGCCCTGGAGGGTGAAACCCAGTTCACCGGCTATGAAAGGGTCGAGGACGAAGCCACGGTCATTGCCCTCTTCAAGGATGGCGAATCCGTGGAGAGCCTTGCCGCCGGCGACGATGGGATGGTGGTGCTCGATGTCAGCCCCTTCTACGCCGAGTCGGGCGGGCAGGCGGGTGACGCGGGCGAACTGACCGGCGACGGCTGCCTGTTCTCTGTGAGCGATACGCGCAAACAGGGTGGGAGCGTCTTCGGCCACATCGGCCGATTGACGTCCGGCGAGTTGTTCGTCGGCGATCCGGTCAAGGCACGGGTCAACGGTGAAAGGCGTCTGTCCACTGCTCTCAACCACTCCGCCACCCACCTGATGCACGCCGCCCTGCGGGCCGTGCTGGGCGAGCATGTGGAGCAGAAGGGCTCCCTGGTGAACCCGGAGCGGCTGCGTTTCGATTTCTCCCACTTCGAGCCGGTCCGGCGTGAACAGTTGATCGAGATCGAGCGCATAGTTAACCGCGAGATACGCCGTAACCACATGGTCGAGACCCGCATCATGTCCCTGGAGGATGCCAAGGCGTCCGGGGCCATGGCCCTGTTCGGCGAAAAGTATACCGAGCACGTTCGGGTGCTGCGCATGGGCGACTTCTCCGTGGAACTCTGTGGCGGCACCCATGTGCGGTCCGTCGGCGATATTGGCCTCTTCAAGATCGTCTCGGAGCAGGGGATCGCCTCCGGTGTGCGCCGCATCGAGGCCCTGACCGGCGAGAACGCCCTGACCTGGGTGGAGGCGGACGAGGAAAAACTGATCCGCATCGCCGATCTGATCAAGTCGAGCCGCGACGACCTGGACGACAAGCTGGCCCAGGTGCTGGACCGCAGTCGTCGTCTGGAGAAGGAATTGGATCAGTTGAAGTCCAAGCTGGCCTCCAGCCAGGGCTCCGACCTGGCCGGCCAGGCCATCGAGATTGATGGCTTCAAACTGCTGGCCGCCACCCTGGACGGCGTCGATCCCAAGGCCCTGCGCGAGACCCTGGATCAGCTCAAAAACAAGCTGGGCAGCGCGGTGATCCTGCTGGCCGCCGTCGGCGACGACAAGGTGAGCCTGATTGCCGGCGTCACCAGTGATCTGATCAGCCGCTTCAAGGCTGGCGATCTGGTCAAGGCCGTGGCCGAACAGGTCGGCGGCAAGGGCGGCGGCCGGCCCGACATGGCCCAGGCCGGCGGCAACGATCCCGCTGCCTTACCCGGTGCTTTAGCCTCCGTCGAAGGCTGGGTGCGGGAGCGGTTGTAGGAAATCTCGTGGAGATGGGGTCAGGTCTTGCTCCGTGCCTTCTGTTCGAGTTTAATGATCCGGCTAATCCTTGAGTAATGTAGTCTGACATGGTCGCCGATCTCACGCATGCTATAGCCGCCACTGCGGAAGGCTGCGACGATCGCGCTATTCCTGTCCCGGTATTCCTGAATTACGGAATTACGGTGACAGTTTGCTAAATACACATAATCGCCATCATTATTTTTGGGTCCACACTTTTACGGTTTCAGCGCGTAGGTTGGCTGACGTTAGGAAGCCCAACAACAAGAGTCAACGCACATTGATGGGCTTCGTGCTTCAGTCCAACCTACCGCGCTTTTTTTGTCCAGACTTCTCTGCCGCCGCCATTGGGAAGAGAGCTAATAGAAACCAGGAATACAAGGTGACGTTCCCCCATTCCCCTGAAACTTTAACCTATTCGATGTAATTCCCCTCGCCCAACAGGCTCTCGTAGGGAATACGCAGCCCCTTGTGCAGCCTTTTTACCATGCGCAGGCTGAGCGGGCGTTTCCGGTTCAATACTTCTGACACCCGGCCACTGGGGCCGATATAGGCCTCCAGGTCCCGAGGTGAGAGGCCTTGCTGCTCCATCCGGAATTTGATGGCCTCGATGGGATCGGCAGGTCCGATGGGGTAATGCTTGTTTTCATAGGCCTCAATGAGCGTTACCAGAATCTCGGCATCATCGGCCTCCAGCGTGCCTGCTTCCGCCTGGAAAATCCCTTCGAGGTGACGGAAGGCTGTCAGTAAATCGTCATCGCTACGGATCGGTTTAATATTCATTTACGGTCTCCACGTCAATTTTGTCGTACTGCTCATGGGTTCCGATAAACTTTACCCAGGCGATACCCGAACGGTATTGCATCTCTACAACCAGCCGGTACTTGTTGCCGGCAACGTTGAACACGACCCGGTTGTTGCCACAGATGCTTGCGCTACGGAATTGGTCCTTTACGGCTTGCCGGGAGTTCCAGGCCGATTTCAGCGCCTCGTCATGCCAGCTTTCCAGCGGACCCTGCGCATCCCGGTAGGCAGGTTGCTCCCAAAATTTCCGCAATGTGCTTTTGGCAATAACCCGCATGGCTCTGTACATCTCCCAATCTGGGAGAAGTGTAGTCTCGGATTTGAAAAATCACCAGCCCATATCGCCCAGAAGGGCGCAGTACTGTGTTCACCTAGCCCAAGTTTGCCCCCCCCTTCCGCAACTCTCCTGTTTTCCGTCGGTTATGACTGACGGCATCGGCGAGTGGCACTACATTTTCGCCGAAAGTCGGATGGGATGGTTTAGACGATCATCTTCTTGACCCCTCCCGGAGCGGCGTCGAGACCCAGAGCGCGGTAGATGTCGCGCTGGGCGCCCTCGGCGCGGGTGGCCTTGCGCACGTGCAGGGTGCGGCCGTCGCAGCGGCTCTCCTTGTGGTGATACACCGGGCCAGCCCTCGCAGCATCGGCGCCAGGGTCTTCGCCTCTGCTGTGTTGCCGGCGAAGACCTCACTGCGGCGCACGAAGCCGCTGCCGTCAAGCACCAGCCCCAGGGTCAGCAAGGGACAGTCGGTGCGCTTCTCCTTGGAGTGGCCGCGCCGGGCCTTGGGGTTGGACTGCGCCTCCCCCTCGAAATGGGTGTTGGTCAGGTCGTAGAGGGTGACCGTGGTGCTCAAGCCGAACCTGCTCGATGTGGCGGCCCAGGTTGAGCACCGTCTGCTGGCGTACCTGGCGACCGACGCGCACGGAGCGCACCAGGCGGAAGGTGAGGTAACTCTCCTTCGTGGCGGTATTGCGTGTGGCTGTGCGGCGAATGAACATCCTGCGACGCCACCGCAGGGCACAAGGGAGCGCGCAGAATATTATGGCACTACATCTCAGTTTCGGCAGACCACCCACGAAAATAAAATGACTTATCGCCAGAAAACGTCGGAATTTTCAGGGGGGATGTCAAACTTGAGTTAGGGCAGGTGGTCCTGGTAGCGCTCCATGAAGTAGCAGAGACAGTCCTGGCGCACGGCGTTAGCGTTGGTGGTGAGCATGGAGGGCATGAGGGGGCGGCGGGTGAGGATCTCGCCGTGGTTGGCTTGCAGGTAGAGGGCGGTTACGTCGCGGTCTTGCTCGTCGCGGACGCTGAGCATGATGGACTTGTCTTTGGTGCGGGCCAGGACTGTGCCCTCGGGGAGTTCGCGGAAGTTGAGCCGTTCCAGATCACCGGGGAGATCGAGTCCGGCGCCGGGGTCATCGAAACCGAAATGTATCTCCGGCGGTACCTTGACGATGGCGACGGTATGGAAGAGGTCGATGTCGTGGGACGCGACCGGGTGGCTGGGCAGTCCCGACAGGTGCAGGGCGGCGTCCAGATAGGCCATGGCGTGCTCGGCCCCCAGGCTCTGGCCGGTTTTGCCGCATTCCAGGGTGACCGAGGGGCAGATGCGGGCCATGGCGTTGGACTGGACGCCGCAGGGGCGGGTGAAGTAGACCACTGTGCGGCCGAACAGAGCGGCCAGATGCAGGTAGCGGTTGTCGAGGCGGTTGACGCAGGCGTAGTGGGGGTTGAGGCCGGTGTTATTGTGGATGTCGATGCTGGCGAAGACGTGGCGCCCGGCCAGGGTCTCGACCAGGCGCCGCATCAGGGCGTGTTCGGGGGTATCGCCGGCGAACTCGCTACCTTCGCAGCCGGGCCAGACTCGGTTGTAGTCGGGCTGCCCTTCCAGGCGCCGCACATTCCGGGCGGCGGCGGCGACGTTGCCGATGAAGAGGCTCAGGGCGCGGGGCAGGGGCAGCCGGCCGCCGCCTGGCGCGTAATGGCGCAGCAGTTGGCGGATCGCGTCCCAACCGGCGGTCTCGTTGCCGTGCAGCAGGACAGAGACGAACAGGGGCTCGGGCCGGCGGCCGGGCAGGTGGATCAGTGTGGAACTGCCGAGGGCCTCTAGCAGTTGCTCGGCCCGGAGGTCGAGCAGGCCGGTAGGGATGTGGTGGAGTTCGTTGAGCATGGGGGGCAAAGTTACCAGAATCTCAGGTGGGCCAGCGGTGTACCGGCAGGCCGCTCTCCTGGTGCTCCCGATAGGCCAGGGTCATGGCGCGCAGGTCGCCACCGTTGCGGGCGTGGTGGTGGCGTTGCCAGGTGGCGCCGTTCTGGCCGCTGGCCAGGCGTTCGTCGAGGATGCCGAGCCACTGGCCGATCTCGGCCCGGTCGATCCCCAGGGCGGCCAGGCCCGAGCGGGCCTGGGGCAGGAGCAGGTCGCGCAGCAGTTCCCGGACCGGGGCCTGAGTCCCACCGCTCCAGGTGATGCGGGCATCCAGTCCATCGCGGGCGCAGCGGTAGAAGTTGTCGCAGGCGGTCGCGAAGGGAATTTGCGTCTCGATGGGGACCTCTGCCTCCAGCAGCGCACGGGTGACGCCGAAGTAGAAGGCGGCGTTGGCGATCAGGTCGAGGCTGGTCGGGCCCGAGGGCGCTACCCGGTGCTCGATGCGCAGATGGGGCGCGCCGTCGGCGTCGAATCCGACCAGGGGGCGGTTCCAGCGCCAGATGGTGCCGTTGTGCAGCCGCAGGTGGGCCAGTGCCTCGGGCGGTTCATCGAAGATGACCGGCAGCAGGATCGGATAGCGGTTCAGGTTGGCCTCGAAGACCTCCAGGATGGAGCCCTCGGCGTACTTGATGCCGAAGCTGACCCGCTTGGTCAGATCCGATTGGCCGATGACGATGGCCTGTTCGAAGACCGGGATGCGGCTCTCGGCCCAGAGGTCGTGCCCAAACAAAAAGGGGGAGTTGGCGGTGAGCGCCACCAGGGGGCCGGAGACGACCTTGGAGGCGTTGTAGAGGCGGACGGTCTCGTCGCTGCCGGTGGTGCGCAGGTGGATCTGGAAGGAGGTGGTCGCCGCCTCCAGCATGACATCCTGATGGCTGAGGCGCAGATGGTCCCGGCCCTCGATGTCCAGTTGAATAGGCATGTCCTGGCGTAACTGGAAGACCTGTTCGTTGAGGGCGCGGTAGCGTTGCAGGGGTGACATGGCGCCAAGGTTGAAGTCCTTCTGCTCGACGGTGGGCAGCATGCCGATCATCAACAGGTCCAGGTCCAGGATCTGTGCAGCCCGGCGGGCCGCGGTCCAGGCCGAGCCGATCTCGGTGTACATGCGCGATAGGGCATCGCCCTGCAGGTCGAAGGCGTTGCCGTTCAATTCGATGTTGAAGCGGGCCAGCTCGGGCACCACATGATCATCATTCAGCAGCGGCAGCAGCCGTTCGATGGCCGGGGCCGGCAGACCCTCCCGGTCGATCAGCCAGGCCTCCAGCTCATAACCCCCCTGCGTTGGCCGGACAGGGAGGCTTGCCTCCCGCAGCCAGCGGCCTAGCAAGGCAGTCTCCTCGGCCAGGCGCCGCTGGAAGGCCGCGAAATCGGCCGGTTCGAAATGGCTCTGCGAGATCTCTGTGCCCATGGGCGGAAGTATGGGCAGGGGGCGGGTGAAATGCGAGTGGGGATTGGGGGTAAAATGCCCCGGTTCCGTCGCCCCATCAAAGCAGGAGAAAACCATGTCAACCTCCCCCGAGCAGGACCCCTATCTCTTCGACGCCGAGCAGTTGCACGCCATCGCCGATGAATCCCTGGTGGCGCGGGGGCTCGACCACTTCCGCAAGGGCTGTGTGGCCGATCTCTATTGCGGCACGGATGGCTTGAGCGCCAGCGTGGAGGATCTGGATGACGAGGAGCCCTATGTCGTCATGCTCAGTTATGACAGCGACGGCAATCTGGTGGCGGATTGCCCCTGCGGCGCTGAGGGCCCGGTCTGCCGTCATGGGGTGGCGGTCCTGTTCGCCTATGGGGCGCGTGCCTCCGAGGGGGCGACCCTCGCCGACGCGGTCGGCCTCGCCCTGGAGGAACGGGCGCAGCGGGGGCGGACCGAGGTGCAGGTGGAGAAGATCGGCGCCGGGGATGTCTTCGGACTCTGGCACACCCAGTCGGTCAAGTCGGCCTCCCATTTCCCGCGCAGCTATCAGGTCCACATCCGCTCCCTGCGGAAGCGGGCCAACTACTGCACCTGTCCCGACTTCGCCCACAACCAGCTCGGTACCTGCAAGCATATCGAGGCGGTGCTGCACAAGCTGGGCAAGCGGCCCGATTTCGCCCGACTGAGCGCCCAGTCCACGCCTTATCCCTATGCCCATCTCTCCTGGGAGGTGGAGGAGGCCCCCGCCATCCTGCTGCACCGGAGCGATCCGCTGCCGCCGGGGCTGGATACCCTGTTGGACGAGTATTTCGATGAAACCGGCCGGTTTCGCGGCCGCCTGCCGGAGGAGTTCTTCCGTTTCGCCGATCGGGTCCGGGACCGGGACGACTTCGATCTGGGCGAGGATGTGGTCGCCCATGTCAACCACCTGGCCGAGTCTGCCGCGCGCCGGTTGCGGGCCAGGGAATTGGGCGAGCAGATCGGCACGGCGGGAGGGCGGCTGCCGGGAATCCGTGTGCGTCTCTATCCCTATCAGGCCGAGGGGGTCGCCTTCCTGACCGCCAATGGCCGGGCGCTGCTGGCCGATGACATGGGTCTCGGCAAGACCCTCCAGGCGATCAGCGCCGCCGTTTGGCTGCAACGCAACGCCGGCGCCGAACGCATCCTGGTGATCTGTCCCGCCTCGCTGAAGCATCAATGGGCGCGGGAGATCGAGCGCTTCAGCGGCCAGCCGGTCAATGTGGTGCAGGGCGGTCCCGAGGCGCGGGCGGCGCAATACCGCCGCGGGGCCGGCTTCACCATCATCAACTACGAACTGGTATTGCGCGATCTCTCTCTGATCAATGAAAACCTCCGTCCCGATCTCCTGATCCTGGACGAAGCCCAGCGCATCAAGAATTGGCGCACCAAGATCGCCTCCGCCGTAAAGCTCATCCCCTCCCGCTACGCCTTCGTGCTCTCCGGCACGCCGCTGGAGAACCGGCTGGAGGACCTCTACAGCCTGATGCAGGTGGTGGACCCCAAGGCATTGGGGCCGTTGTGGCGGTATCTGGTCGATTTCCATGTCACCGACGACCGGGGCAAGGTGCTCGGCTACCGCAACCTCTCTGAATTGCGGCGGCGGCTGGCCCCCGTCATGCTGCGTCGTGACCGGCGTCTGGTCAGCGATCAGTTGCCGCAACGCATCCAGCAGCGCCTCGACCTGCCCCTGACCGAGAAGCAGCGGGAATTGCACGATGCCGCCCTCTCCGCTGCCGCGAGTATCGGCGCCATCTCCAAGCGCCGGCCCCTGACGCCGGGTGAGCAGAACCGGCTCATGGCGACCCTGCAACAGGCGCGCATGGCCGCCAATGCGGCCGGGCTGATCGACGATTCAATCCAGGGCGCACCCAAATTGGACGAGCTGGAGAATTTGTTGGATGAGCTCTGCCTCCAGGGCGGCCGCAAGGCGGTGGTCTTCTCCCAATGGACCCGCATGACCGAGATGGCCGAGGAGCGCCTGAGTGCCATGGGCCTCGGCTGCGTCCGGCTGCACGGCGGCGTGCCCACGGCAAAGCGCGGCGATCTGACCGACCGCTTCCGCGAGGATGACGGGGTGCAGGTCTTTATCTCCACCGATGCCGGCGGGGTCGGCCTCAATCTGCAAAATGCCTCGGTCCTGGTCAATCTGGACATCCCCTGGAACCCGGCCGTGCTGGAACAGCGCATCGCCCGTATCCATCGGCTGGGGCAGAAGGAGACCGTGCAGATCATCCTGATGGTCTCCAGCGACTCCTATGAGGAACGGGTCTACGGCCTGGTGCGGAACAAGCAGGCCCTGTTCGACAATGTGGTCAATCCCGACGGGGGTGAGGATGTGGTGGGCGTCTCCCGCAAGCTGCTGGAGGTCCTGCTGGAGGATCTGGAGGAGGAGAAACCCCGCTACTCCGTCCGAAACGAGGTTCCTCCGGCGGACGAGGACGCCACTACAGCGGATGAGGACGGCGGGGCCGAGGCAGGGAAGGCCCCCGCGCCGGAACCGGATCGGGCGCTGGAGCAGTCGCTGGCCCAGCTCATCGGGGAGATTCAGCGCAGCTTCGGCCCACGCCTGAAGCGCATCATGGGGTCCGGTGGGGGACTGCTGGCCGTGCTGGATCGGGTCGATGAGGAGGCAGAGGCGGCCGCCATCAGCCTCTCTCAACAAAGCGACCCGCCCATCACCGTGGCACTGGTCGATCTCCTGAGCCTCCGCAGCCTGGAGCGCCTGGGCGCTGCGTCTCCTGTCCAGGCCGGACCCAGTTTTTACGAGGCGGATACCGCGGCGCCTTCACCTGCTGAGCGGCTCAATGCCCTGGCCCGAGAGCGATTGGCGGCGGCAGAACTGTTGATCGAGCAGCAATGCCAGACACCTGGGCTGGAACTGCTGGTTTCCTCGCTGCTGGCCGGCGCGGCGTCCAGGGCCGGTCTTCTCAAGCCGCCGGCCACCGAGGAGGCCCCCGCCTGGCTCTTCATCGAGGCCGTCCCTTCGGGCCGCCTCAACCACGAACAGGCCGGTCTGATCATGCGGGCCATTGCCCATGCCCAGGCCGGCGAGGTCCCGGAAAGGGAGTGGCCCCGCCTCCTCGATGAAGCGCGTTCTTTCATTCTCAGCGACTGCGCATCCCCGTAGAGGCGGCTTGTCGGTGCGATCTCTGCCGAGAGGCTGTGAAAAAACCTCTGAGGCTTCGTCTGGCCTGACCAGGAAGGTGGGAGCACAGACAATACGTCAGATTGTCTTCCTTGGCGTTCCTTGCGTCCTTTGCGGCTGAAAAGAGATTTTCAGGATGAATGGTTCGTAGGCTGAATGCGCTCCGCTTACCCACCCTGTAACTAAAGGTTCTTGGGTGCCGGAATGCTTTGCATTTGAGTCAAATTCTGCTGCAACGCGTAGGAGCGCCTTGCAGGCGCGATCTTCACCACCCCAATCGCGCCTGCAAGGCGCTCCTACGGTATGGCTGCGTAATTCACGTGTCGGTCTGAGGTGGAGCCTCGCTAGATTGGGATGTTTGTAGCTTCGTAACCATTCAGATCGGCCAAAAAGCCGGTCGACCTGAATAGTTACGTAGCTTCCAGCTCCCTGAAATGCGTTTCGGACTTCCCATCGCCGATTTTTTCAGTAGAATACGCGGTTTACTTTTGGCCGGGGGAAGTCGTCCCGCGGTGGCAGTTTGGCATAACAGGGTGACAGATGGTTACAATTCGTCTTCAGCGTAGCGGCGCCAAGAAGCGTCCTTTCTACCACATCGTGGCTACCGACTCGCGCTCCGCGCGCGATGGTCGCTGCATCGAGCGCCTGGGTTACTTCAACCCGGTGGCCAAGGGCAATGAAACGCCCCTGAGTGTGGATCTGGCCCGCGTCGATTATTGGATCGGCACCGGCGCCCAGTCCTCCGATCGCGTTGCCGGGCTGCTCAAGGGCTTCCGCAAGCAGCAGTCCAGCGCTGCCGCCTGATCGGGGCGGTTATGGCCGGAACAGCCTCCGGCCCCGAGCCGGATAGCGCTCAGGTCGGCGACACCGTCACTCTTGGCCGGATTACCGGCCTTTATGGTGTCAAGGGCTGGGTGAAGATCTATTCCGAGACCTCGCCGCGCCAGAATATCCTGAAGTACCGCCCTTGGCTCTTGCGGCTGCAGGACGGCTGGCAGACTTGCGAGATGGAAGAGGGCCGGCTCCAGGGCAAGGGTGTCGTTGCCAAGCTGGTGGGCATTGATGACCGGGACCAGGCGGTGGGATTGCTGCAAGTGGAGATTGCGGTCAGGCGCGATCAGTTGCCCAGGTCCAGGCCCGGCGAATATTACTGGATCGACCTGGAGGGATTGCAGGTCGAAACGGTCGGCGGTGCTGATCTGGGCCATATCGACCACCTGTTCGAGACCGGCGCCAACGATGTCATGGTGGTCAAGGGCGAGCGGGAACGGTTGATTCCCTTCATCCGCGACCAGGTCGTGCGAGAGGTGGATCTGGCGTCCCGGCGCATGCGGGTCGATTGGGACCCCGAGTTCTGAGCCCGGCATGCGTTTCGACCTGATCACGCTGTTTCCGGATATGTTCCGGGAGTTCGCGCGGCAGGGCGTCACCGGCCGGTCCTTTACCGCCGGGATCACGTGCCTGGCCTGGTGGAACCCGCGTGATTACACCCATGATGTGCATCGCACGGTGGATGACAGGCCCTACGGGGGCGGTCCCGGTATGCTGATGAAGCCCGGGCCCCTGCGCCAGGCCATCGAAGATGCCCGATGCGCGGCCGCACCGGGGACCCTGGTGCTCTATATGAGCCCCCAGGGCCGCCGCTTCGATCAGGCAGCGGCCCTCGAATTGGCGCAACGTCCCGGCCTGATCATACTGGCCGGCCGTTACGAAGGGATCGACGAGCGGCTGGTCGAGTGCTGTGTCGATGAGGAGTGGTCCATCGGCGACTATGTCCTCAGCGGCGGCGAACCGGCCGCCATGGTGATCATGGACGCGGTGATCCGGCTCTTGCCGGGGGTGTTGGGGGCCGAGGCCTCGGCGCAGCAGGATTCCTATATGGACGGCCTGTTGGATTGCCCGCACTATACGCGGCCCGAGGTTTACGAGGGCCGGCACGTGCCGCCCGTATTGTTGAGCGGCAACCACGAGGCCATACGGCGCTGGCGGTTGCGGCAGTCGCTCGGAAGGACCTGGCTCCGGCGGCCCGACCTCTTGGCGGGGCGCCAGTTGAGCGACGAAGAGAAGGTTTTGTTAGACGATTTTATCGCCGGACTCGATGCCGGCAATTGAGGCGTTTGCGATATGCAAGCGCCTCGCGGGTCAGGGATGACCCGCCATTTTCCAATGGCGATAAGTCATTGGAAAATGAAGAAAACCGGAAATCGCATTTTCGGTTTTCGTCTTGCGGCCTTGCCCGGATGGCAAGGTTGCAAGTATCTAAATTGAATATCAGGAGCATAGGGTCATGAGCAATATCATTCAGCAACTCGACGCCGAGCAGATGGGCCGCGAGGTTCCCGACTTCAGTCCCGGCGACACCATCACCGTACAGGTGAAGGTAAAGGAAGGTACCCGCGAGCGCCTCCAGGCCTTCGAGGGCGTCGTCATCGCCAAGCGCAACCGCGGCCTGAACTCCGCCTTTACCGTGCGCAAGATCTCCCATGGCGAGGGTGTCGAGCGCGTCTTCCAGACCTACAGCCCCAGCATCGCCGATATCAAGGTGGTGCGCCGTGGGGATGTCCGTCGCGCCAAGCTCTACTACCTGCGTGGCCTGACCGGCAAGGCCGCCCGCATCAAGGAAAAGGTCTAAGGATCGGCCGGCCGCGTCTTGCGGCTGTCTTTCCTGACCCTTGCGAAAGGTCATCCCCAGGGATGGCCTTTCGTCGTTTGTACCTTTTTATGATCATGATTGAGGCGACATTTTCATCTTTCGGGGTGGTTCGACTCTCCCCATGATCGTTAGCCAGATAATGGAACATTCCGATTGGGTTGATGCCTTTCCCGCCTTGAGCAAACTGAATGAGCCTCTGCGCCTGCAACTGGTTCAGGGGGCTGTCTTGGTGACGGTGCCGGCCGGATCGGTGGTCTTTCAGGAGGGCGGGGGCTGCCAGAACTATCTGCTGGTCCTGGAGGGTTCCGTCCGGGTGCAGAAGCTCTCGGAATCGGGGCGGGAGATCGTTCTCTATCGGGTGGAGGCGGGCCAGTCCTGTGTCCTGACCACCTCCTGTCTCCTGGCGGGGGAGAGTTACAGCGCCGAGGGGATCGCGGAGACCGAGGTGCGGGCGGTGGTTGTGCCGAAGGCACTGTTTCAGCAGCTTTTGGCGAATTCGGAGCAGTTTCGGGAATTTGTCTTTGCCCTCTTTGGCGAGCGCATCGCTGGGCTTGTGATGTTGATCGATGCCATCGCCTTCGGCCGCATGGACGGGCGCTTGGCCGCGACCCTGGACCGGATGGCGATTCATTCCGAGATAATCGAGATCACTCACCAGAATCTGGCCAGGGAGCTGGGCACGGCGCGCGAGGTGGTGAGCCGGTTGCTGAAGGAGTTCGAGCGTCACGGCTGGCTTGAACTGAAGCGGGGGCAGATCCTGTTGCGCGATCGTGACGCCCTGCGGGGATTGGTCCGGTAAGGGGCCAGGGTGTTTTGTTACGGTGATAGTAACTATTCAGATCACCCCAAAAAATGCGATTTTTTGGGGCGACCAAAGGGGAGAGTAAGACTTCTCCCCTGTGGAGGAGTGGTACAGGGATGTGCCGTTTACGGACCAAAGGACGGAAACCCCAAAAGCTGTGGAGTAACCATTCAGATCGCCCAAAAAGCCGGTCGACCTGAATAGTTACCGGTGATATTGTTACTTACAGCCTGCTGCAAGCTGCACTACCATTGTCCTGTGTTTCCCCCATCCCCTGAGAGGTAAGACTATGCAGAAGAATGTTGGCGGTATCGATCGAATCCTGCGGATAGTGGTTGGCGTGGTGCTGATTGCGGCGACTGCGCTGGGCTATCTGCCCATCTGGGGCTACATCGGCGTAGTGCCCCTAGTCACCGGGCTGATCAATTTCTGCCCCTTCTATCCCCTGTTGGGCATCAATACCAACAAATAGACTTGAGGCTATAGGCTTGAGGCTGTAGTTTTTGCCTCAAGCCTCAAGCCTCAAGCCTCAAGCCTCTTCCTCAACGCCGCCTTCAGGCGCTCCGCCAGCGGTTCGTCCAGATAGCCGCCCCCGTCGCGGCTCCCGATAAAGAAGATGTCTTCGGCCATTTCGCCCAGGGTGGCGATCTTGGCATTCAGCAGACGAATATCGCAGTCCGAGAGGGCCAGACTGATGCGGGCCAGCAGGCCCGGCCGGTCGCTGGTGGTTATGCGCAGGATCGAGCGTTCGTGGTGGATGTCCCGGGTGATATCGATCCGGGTGCCGATCTCGAAGTGCCGGAGCTGCCGCGCCAAGCGCCGGGTGGCTTGCAGGTTGACCACTTCCGGGTGCTCGATGCCGTGGCGCAGGGTTTCAATGACCTCCTCTTTGCGCCGCAGATCGGCGATCGGCTGGCCGTCCTCTTCGAGCACCAGATAGCTGTTCAGTGTATAGCCGTCGGTAGTGGTCTGAATGCGGGCATCGACGATGTTCAGCCCCAATCGGTCGAGCATGCCGGTGCTGTTGGCGAAGATCCCCTTGCGTCGGGGGGAATAGACGAAGATCTCGGAACAGCCGCGCACCGTGGCGCCCATGATGGTCACCAGGGGCAGGTGTTCCGGCGTGGTGGCGAGCACGGCCGCTGTCTGGCGGGCGATCCGTTCCGGTTGATTGTGCAGGAAGTAGTCGGGGGCGATGCTGGACCAGAGGGCCGCGATCTGGGATGGCGGGATGTCCCCCTGTTGCTTCAGCTCTTCCAGGGCCTGTTTCCGCTGTTCCTCGATGACCTCGTCCTGGGCCTGGGGATTTTCCAGGCCGCGCTGCAAGGCGCGCCGGGCGGCGCCATAGAGCTCGGAGAGCAGGGTGTATTTCCAGTTGCTCCAACGCTTGGGATTGGTGGCGTGGTTGTCGGCCACGGTGAGCAGGAAGAGGTAGTCGAGTCGATTCAGGTCAGCGACTTTATCGGCAAATTCCTGGATGACCTCGGGGTCGCTGATGTCCTTGCGCTGGACGGTCAGGGACATGAGCAGGTGTTGCCGCACCAGCCAGGCGACGAGATTGCTGTCGTGGTTGCTGAGTTGGTGGTGGCGACAAAAATCGGCGGCGTCCAGGGCGCCCAGTTCCGAGTGGTCGCCACCGCGTCCCTTGGCGATATCGTGAAAGAGACCGGCCAGATAGAGCAACTCGGGTTTGGGGATGCTACGGATGATATCGCTGCACAGGGGGAATTCGTGGCGATGGTCGGGGGAGAAGAAGCGCCGCAGGTTGCGCACCACGAACAGGGTGTGCTCGTCCACGGTAAAGATGTGGAAGAGGTCGTACTGCATGCGCCCGACGATGTTCTCGAACAGGGGGATATAGGCGGCCAGGACCCCATAGCGGTTCATGCGCCGCAGCTCGTGGGTGATGCCCCTCGGCTGGCGCAGGATCTCCATGAAGAGGGCGCGGTTGCTCAGGTCGTTGCGGAATTTGTCGTCGATCAGGTGGCGGTGAGCCCGGATCTGGCGGATGGTGCTGGCGCGCACCCCCTTTAGCTCGGGGTGTTGGGCCATCACCAGGAAGAGTTCCAGCAGGGCGAAGCTCTGGCGGCGGAAGACGCGCTCGTCGACCGCCTCCAGATAGCCGCTGCACGAGTGGAAGCGGGGGTTGATGGGCTCCGGGTCGCAGCTCTCGGTGTGGAGGATGATGGCCTCCTGGAAGTGTTGCAGCAGCATCTCGTTGAGCCGATTCAGCTCCATGATGGTGCGGTAGTAGCGCTGCATGAACTGCTCGACGGCCAGGTTGTTGTCCTGGTCCAGGTAGCCGAACTCACCCGCCAGGGTGCGCTGGTAATCGAACAGGAGCCGGTCCTCGCGCCGGCCTGTGAACAGGTGCAGGGCGAAGCGGATGCACCAGAGGAGTTGCTGGCCCTCCATCAGGGAGCCGTACTCCTTCTCCGTCAGAAAGCCGTGCTCGACCAGGCCGAACATGGTCTCGGCGCCGTAGTGGCGTTTCGCTACCCAACCGATGACCTGGATGTCGCGCAGCCCGCCAGGGCCTTCCTTGATATTGGGTTCCAGGTTGTAGGAGGTGTCGCCGAATTTTTGGTAGCGCGCCCGCTGTTCCTCGCACTTGGCGGCGAAGAATTCGTCGCTGGGCCAGATACGGTCCGGCGCGGTGGCGGCGCGCATGGCCTCGAACAGCTCCCGGTCGCCCGTCAGGAAGCGCGCCTCCATGAGGTTGGTGGCCACGGTGATGTCCTTGCTGGCCTCTTCGACGCATTGGCCGAGGGTGCGGACGCTGTGGCCCACCTCCAGACCGATATCCCAGAAGAAGGTGAGGAGGGTCCCGGTGCGTTCGGCGGTGTCCTCATCCTCGCTCTCCAGGAGGATCATCAGGTCGATATCGGAAGCGGGGTGGAGTTCGCCGCGTCCATAACCGCCCACCGCGACCAGGGCGATGCCGGTGGTCATGTCCAGGTGGCTACCCCAGGCGGCGGTCAGGATCTCATCGATCAATTGGGCGCGGGCCCGCACCAGGGTCTCGGCGGGCTCGCCCAGATCGAAGCGCTCCCGCATCGCCCGCGCCCCCTGTTTCAGGATCTCCCGGTAGCGGGCCAGGCCGGAGGAGGGTTCCCGCAATCGCTCGGTCACGCCCTCGACCAAGGGGCGGGGCCGGGGCTTACTAGGCGGACCCATAGACCCGTTCCCCTTGTCGCAAGGTGAGTACTTCGTAACCGGTCTCGGTAACCAAAACGGTGTGCTCCCACTGGGCCGAGAGGCTTCGGTCCTTGGTGACTACCGTCCAGCCATCCGAGAGCAGCTTTATCTGTCGCTTGCCCGCGTTGATCATGGGCTCGATGGTGAAGGTCATGCCCGCCTGCAGGCGGGTGCCCTCGCCGGCCTTGCCGTAGTGCAGCACCTGGGGGTCCTCGTGGAACTGGCGGCCGATGCCGTGGCCGCAATACTCGCGTACTACCGTGTAGTTATTGGCCTCGACAAAGCCCTGGATGGCGTGGCCGATGTTGCCCAGGGCGGTGCCGGGCCGGACCTGCCGGATGCCGCGCCACAGGGCCTCCAGGCAGATCTGGGAGAGGCGCCGCGCCAATGCCGAGACCTCGCCCACGGGGAACATCTTGCTGGTGTCGCCGTGGAAGCCGTCCTTGATGATGGTGATGTCCACATTGAGGATGTCACCGTTCTTTAGCCGCTTGTTGCCCGGAATGCCGTGGCAGACCTGATGGTTGACCGAGGTGCAGATGGAGCGGGGGAAGCCGTTGTACTCCAGCGGCGCGGGGGTGGCCTTTTGCACATCGACGATATAGTCGTGGCAGATCCGGTCCAACTCCTCGGTGGTGATGCCGGGGCGGACATGGGGCTCTATCATCTCCAGCACCTCCGCGGCCAGCCGCCCGGCGACACGCATGTGTTCGATCTCTTCGACAGTCTTGATGCTGATGCTCATGGGTAAGGGGGTTGGCAGGGTATTTGTAGTGAAAGGGCGCCTATGGTATAAAACGCGCCGCCTTCGGGCAAACCAACCAGGTCTTCCACCTGGAATTCACACACGTATCGTCACCCTTGACTGGGTGCCGGATCCCGCAGGGATCTGGTGGTCATGGGGGATGCGTGGAGGATTAAACCCATACAAATTGGAGCTTCAATGAGCAATATATCCATGCGTCAGATGCTGGAAGCCGGTGTGCATTTCGGCCATCAGACCCGTTACTGGAACCCGAAGATGGCCCCCTACATCTTCGGACACCGCAACAAGATTCATATCATCAATCTGGAAAAGACCCTGCCGCTGTTCAACGACGCCATGAACTTCGTTGGCAAGCTCTCTTCCAATGGCGGCAAGGTCCTCTTTGTCGGCACCAAGCGCTCCGCTCGCGAGGCAGTCCGTGAAGAGGCCGAGCGTTGCAATATGCCCTTTGTGAACCATCGCTGGCTGGGCGGCATGTTGACCAACTTCAAGACCATCAAGCAGTCCATCAAGCGCCTCAAGGACCTCGAATCCATGGTCGAGGATGGCAGCATCGACAAGAAGTTCCATAAGAAAGAGGCCCTGGGCCTGCGCCGCGACCTGGAAAAACTGAACCGCAGCATGGGCGGCATCAAGAATATGGGTGGCATCCCCGACGCCATGTTCGTGATCGATGTCGGCCACGAAAAGATCGCCATCAGCGAGGCCCGGACCCTGGGCATCCCGGTGATCGGTGTGGTCGATACCAACAACGCACCCGAAGGCATCGATTACGTCATCCCCGGCAATGACGACGCCATCCGCGCCATCCAGCTCTATGCCCAGGGCGTCTCCGCCGCCGTGTTGGAAGGCAAGACCGCCACTGCCCGCATGCTGACCGGTGGAGACGAGTTCGTCGAGGTCAGCGGCTGAGCGAAGGGATGTAGGATGCCGCCTGGCGGACGAGGCCGGGTGCAGATTGAAACAGAATAGAGGTTCTTGCAAAACTGCAAGAACCTCTTGCGGTTCAGGGATGAATCGCCATTTTCAATGGCCTAAGCCATTGAAAATGAAGAAAACGAAAAATCGCATTTTTCGTTTTCGCCTTGCAAAATGGCCAGGATGGCCATTTTGCAAGTTCCTCAATAGACAGACAGATTACCGAGGTAGAACCATGGCAATTACCGCCGATTTGGTCAAGGAGCTCCGCGAGCGTACCGGCGCGGGGATGATGGAGTGTAAGAAGGCCTTGGTGGAAACCAATGGCGACATCGAGACTGCCATCGAAAACATGCGCAAGTCCGGCCAGGCCAAGGCCGCCAAGAAGGCGGGCCGCGTCGCCGCCGAGGGTGTGATCGTCATCCGGCAGAGCGATGACGGCAAGCAGGGCTGTATGGTCGAAGTGAACAGCGAAACCGATTTCGTGGCCAAGGATGCCAATTTCACCTCGTTTGCCGACGCGGTGGCCGAGCGGGTCATGGGTTCTGACGTGGCCGATGTCGAGGCGCTGATGAATCTGCCCCTGCACGACGGCGAGGACACCACCATCGAGGAGGCGCGTCAGGCCCTGATCTCCAAGATCGGCGAGAACATGAACGTGCGCCGCTTCGTCCGCTTCGCCTCCGCCAATGGCGCCCTCGCCAGTTACCGCCACGGCGTGCGCATCGGCGTCATGGTCGATCTCGAAGGCAACACAGGGGAACTGGGCCGCGACATCGCCATGCACATCGCCGCCAGCAACCCTCTCTGCGTGAGCGAGGACGAGGTAGCCCCCGAACTGCTTGCCAAGGAGCGCGAAATCATCCTGGCCCAGTCCCAGGATAGCGGCAAGCCCGCCGACATTATCGAAAAGATGGTGCAGGGCCGCCTGAACAAATATCTGAAGGAAGTCACCCTCCTGGGCCAGCCCTTTGTGAAGGACCCTGAAACCACGGTGGCCAAGCTGCTGAGCAAGTCCGGCGGCAAGATCAACTCGTTCAAGCGCTTTGAAGTGGGCGAGGGCATCGAGAAGAAACAGGAGAACTTCGCCGAAGAGGTCATGGCGCAGACCAGGCTCTGAGGCCATAAGGAAACAGACAAGGCCCGTGATGAACGGGCCTTGTTGTATGGGTAGTATTCAGAGGCACTTGCAAAATGGCCATCCTGGCCATTTTGCAAGGCGGTTCATCCCTGAACCGCAAGAGGTTCTTGCAGTTTTGCAAGAACCTCTTCAGTCAATTTGAAACGGCAGGGTGTAGGTTGGCCTTCAGGCCAACGTGTCGGGCTAAAGCCCGACCTACGGTGGTGGCGTTTCATGTTGGCTTGCTAGTAGTATTTAGAAGCCGGAACGGCTTATCCTGAGGAACTTGCAAAATGGCCATCCTGGCCATTTTGCAAGACGAAAACGAAAAATGTGATTCTCGTTTTCTTCATTTTCAATGGCTTAGGCCATTGAAAATGACGGTTCATCCCTGAACCGCAAGAGGTTCTTGCAGTTTTGCAAGAACCTCTCCTGACTCCCGACTTCCGATTGGAAACTAGATGAAGAGAGACATAAGGTACCGGCGGATCCTGTTGAAGCTGAGCGGTGAGGCCCTGATGGGCGAGGGTGATTTCGGCATCGATCCGGGCGTGATCGGACGCCTGGCCGCCGAGATTGCCGATCTGGCCGGGGCGGGGGTCCAGATCGGACTGGTGATCGGCGGCGGCAATATCTTCCGCGGCGCCGGGCTCGCCCAGGGCGGCCTGGATCGGGTCCGGGGAGACCAGATGGGCATGCTGGCGACGGTCATGAATGCCCTGGCCATGCAGGATGCCCTGGAAAAACAGGGGGTCCGGACGGCCACCCTCTCCGCCATACCCATGGAGACGGTCTGCGAGGGCTACAGCCGCCGGCGCGCGGTCGAACTGCTGGATGCCGGGTGCATCGCCCTGTTCGCCGCCGGCACGGGTAATCCCTTTTTCACCACCGATTCGGCCGCTGGGCTCAGGGCCATCGAGATCGGCGCGGATCTGCTCATCAAGGCCACCAAGGTCAACGGGGTCTATTCCGCCGATCCCATGAAGGTGGCGGACGCCCGTTTTTACCCCAGCCTGAGCTATGATCAGGCCCTGTCCGAGGGCCTCGGGGTGATGGATTCGGCGGCGATTATTCTCTGCCGCGATCATGGTATGCCCTTGCGGGTGATGAATATCTACGAACATGGCGCCATAATGCGTCTGGTCCGGGGTGAAGAGATCGGCTCTTTGGTTCATGGGGGAGACTGAGATGATTGACGATATCAAGAAAGACGCGAGTGACCGCATGTCGAAAAGCGTGGAGGCCCTGAAGACCGAGTTGTCCAAGGTCCGCACGGGGCGCGCCCATCCGAGCCTGCTCGATCACCTGACCGTTTCCTATTACGGGGTGGCGACGCCCCTGAGCCAGGTGGCCTCCGTCAATGTGGAGGACGCCCGCACCCTCATGATCCAGCCCTGGGAACAGTCCATGGTGAAGGCGGTCGAGAAGGCCATCATGGAGTCCGATCTGGGGCTGAACCCCAACACCGCCGGGACCGTGATCCGCGTTCCCATGCCGGCGTTGACCGAGCAGCGCCGCAAGGACCTGATCAAGGTCGTGCGCCACGAGGCCGAACAGGCCCGCGTCGCGGTGCGAAATATCCGCCGCGACAGCAATACCGACCTCAAGAATCTGGTCAAGGAGAAGCTGATCTCCGAGGACGACGAACGCCGGGGCCAGGAGATCATTCAGAAGCTCACCGACCAGCACATCAAGGAGGTCGATGAGGCACTGACCAAGAAGGAAGAGGACCTGATGACGGTCTGATGGGAGTGCGGAGTGCTCGGTGCGTTTTGCCTTTGCGCCACGCAGCGCGTACTTCGCACTTTTTATGATGGGTTTCGTTCCTCAACCCATCCTACGGAGCTGACATAGGGAGAATCCGAGTGTCTCAGGATTCAAACGGCACTTTGCCTGATTCGATCATTCTGCCGCGCCATATCGCCATCGTCATGGATGGCAACGGGCGCTGGGCCAAGCGCCAGGGCAAGCCGCGCCACGCGGGGCACCGCGCCGGCGCCGAGAACCTTCGCAACATCGTCAAATATTGCGGCGACATCGGCATCGAGGTCCTGACCGTTTTCGCCTTCAGCAGCGAAAACTGGCGGCGCCCCAAGACCGAGGTGGCGCTCCTGATGGAACTCTTCATGGACGCCCTCAAGCAGGAGTCGGAACGGCTCAGGAAGAACAATGTTCGTCTGCGCATCATCGGCGACCGTTCCGCCTTTTCCGCCCGCCTGCAACGCCAGATGGGCGAGACCGAGGCGATCACTGCCGCCAGCACCGGGATGCTGCTGCAAGTGGCGGCCAATTACGGTGGGCGCTGGGATCTGGCGCAGGCGGTAAGGCGCCTGGCCGAGCGGGTGAAGACCGGCGAGCTGGCGCCGGGTGACATCGACGAGGCCGCCATTGCCGCCGAACTCAGCTTTGCCGACCGGCCCGATCCCGATCTCTTCATCCGCACCGGGGGGGAGCAGCGCCTGAGCAACTTCGTTCTCTGGCAATCGGCCTATTCCGAGCTCTATTTCACCGATGCCTATTGGCCCGATTTCAATGAGGCGGCCCTCGACCAGGCCCTGCGCCACTATGCGGGGCGTCAGCGCCGCTTCGGCATGACCGGTGAGCAGGTCGTGGCAGAACGGAAGGAAAATACCCCGTGTTGAAACAACGCATCCTGACAGCGGCGATCCTGGCTCCCGCTGTCATCGCGGCTATCCTGCTGCTACCCAATCAGGTCCTGGCGCTGCTGTTGGCGCTGGTGGTCCTGATGGGCGCCTTTGAATGGGCGCGGCTCTCCGGCCTCGCCTCGCCCCTGAGGCAGGGGGTTTATGTCTTACTGATGGCCCTGGCCCTGGTTGCCGCCGAGTGGCTGAGGCCCCATCAGGAGGGGCTGTTCCTGCTGCTGGCCTGCGCGGTCCTCTGGTGGCTGGCGGTGCTGGTGGGGTTGGTCCTGGCGAAGCCGGCGGAGCCCCTGCCGCCCGATGCCTTCTCCCTGTCTCAAGCCGTTTCCGGATTTCTGGTCCTGGTTCCCTCCTGGGTCGCCCTGGTTGAACTCCATGCCAACCCAAAAGACGGCCCGGCCTTGTTGCTGTTTCTGATGGTGCTGATCTGGGGCGCGGACAGCGGGGCCTATTTCACCGGCCGTCGCTGGGGCAAGACCAAGCTGGCGCCGGCCATCAGCCCTGGCAAGACCCGCGAGGGGGTCTATGGCGCCTCGGTGGGTGCCCTGTTGTGCGCTCTCTTTTTCATTGCCTGGGCGCCGCTGGGGGCACTGAATACCCTGGCGGTGCTGTCCCTTTGTCTGACGGCCGCGCTCTTCTCGGTGGTGGGTGACCTCTTCGAAAGCCTGGTGAAACGCCGGCGCGGGGTCAAGGACAGCGGCCGGCTGCTGCCGGGGCACGGCGGTGTCCTGGACCGCATCGACAGCCTGACCTCGGCCGGACCCATCTTCCTTTTCGGCCTCTGGCTGGCGGGCGTCGCATGATCCTGACCTCCATAAATCTTCTCGCGCAAAGGCGCAAAGTCGCAAAGCCGTCGATTGGATTCACCCTGTCTGTTCTTCACGGGGCGAGTCTCCCGATCTCCTTGGCGTTCTTGGCGTCTTCGCATGAAATGGAGGGCATTTCTGGATGATCGGGGTCTGCATCCTCGGCTCCACCGGTTCCATTGGTGTCAGCACCCTGGATGTGGTTGCCAGGCATCCCGACCGTTATCGGGTGGTCGCCCTGACGGCCAACAGCAATGTGGATGGCATCCACCGGCAATGCCTGGACCACCGGCCGCGCTTTGCGGTCATGAGCGACCCGGACGCCGCTGCCCGTTTGCGGGGGCGCCTGGCGGGGACCGGTATCGAGGTGCTGGCGGGGATGGATGGCCTGGAGCAGGTGGCCGCCGATCCCGATGCCCCGATCGTGATGGCGGCCATCGTCGGTGCCGCCGGCCTGCTGCCCGCCCTGGCCGCCGTGAGGGCCGGTAAGCGTTTGCTGCTGGCCAACAAGGAGGCCCTGGTGGTCTCTGGACGCCTGTTCATGGATGAGGCAGTGCGCCACGGCGCCCAGATCCTGCCCATCGACAGCGAACACAACGCGGTCTTCCAGTGCATGCCGGGCGATTATGCCCGCGGGCTCGACCGGATCGGCGTGCGCCGCATCCTCCTGACTGCCTCGGGCGGCCCCTTCCGTGCCGCCGGCAGGGAGACCCTGGCCCAGGTGACGCCGGAGCAGGCCTGCGCCCACCCCAACTGGCGCATGGGCCGGAAGATCTCGGTCGATTCCGCCACCCTGATGAACAAGGGTCTGGAGGTGATCGAGGCCTGCTGGTTGTTCGGTACCGGCCCTGATCGGGTGGAGGTGGTGGTCCACCCCCAGAGCGTCATCCACTCCCTGGTCGAGTATGTGGACGGCTCCGTCCTGGCCCAGTTGGGCAATCCCGACATGCGCACCCCCATCGCCCACGCCATGGCGTGGCCGGAGCGGATCGCGTCCGGGGTCGCCCCCCTGGACCTGTTCGCAGTGGCGCGGCTCGACTTCGAGGCCCCCGACCGGGAACGTTTTCCCTGTCTGCGGCTGGCCTACGAGGCGGTGACAGCGGGCGGCGGCATGCCGGCCGTATTGAATGCGGCCAACGAGGTGGCGGTGGAGGCCTTTCTGGATCGGCGGCTCCCCTTCCTTGCCATCCCCGCCCTGATCGAGGAGACTCTGGGGCGGCTGGACGCCGGCGGGGCAGCGACCCTCGACGCCTTGCTGGATCTGGACCGGCGTGCGCGGGAAATGGCCCGCTCCCTGATCGATGGGTTTGGAACCCGAAGCGCCTAGCGCCCTCTAATTCCCCGAATCCGCACTTCGCACCACGCACTTAGAGCACGAAAGGTATCCCTGGTGGAATTTCTAACCTCAATCCTCGGCTTTGTCCTGGCCATTGGCATCCTGGTGACCGTCCATGAGTTCGGTCATTTCTGGGTGGCGCGTCGGCTGGGTGTCAAGGTACTGCGCTTTTCCGTTGGTTTCGGCAATCCCCTCTGGAGCCGGACGGATCGTGACG
Organism: Gammaproteobacteria bacterium; assembly: GCA_018812525.1. Taxonomy (GTDB): domain Bacteria; phylum Pseudomonadota; class Gammaproteobacteria; order Chromatiales; family Chromatiaceae; genus YD12-FULL-61-37. The sequence goes on along the minus strand of JAHJDE010000085.1, from coordinate 19,588 downwards.
GCACCGAATATGCGGTGGCCGCCATCCCCTTGGGCGGTTACGTCAAGATGCTCGATGAACGGGAGGGTGAGGTCGATCCCGCCGAGGCCCATCGGGCCTTCAATCGCCAGGGCAGGCTCGTCCGTGCCGCCATTGTCGCGGCCGGTCCGGTGCTCAATTATATCTTTGCCATTCTGGCCTTCTGGCTGGTCTATACGGTCGGTGAGATCGGTGTCCGTCCTGTCGTCGGCGCTATCGAGCCAGCCTCGGTGGCTGCCGAGACAGGGTTCGCCTATGGCGATGAACTCGTCGAGATCGGCGGCCAGCCGGTCGCCAGTTGGGAGCAGGCCCTCTATGCCCTGCTGGCGGCCGCGGTCGATGCGGAGGACCTGCCCCTGAAAGTGAAGCGGGAGAACGGTTCCGAGGCCTGGCTCTATCTCACCGGCAGTTCACTGGGCGAATTGGTCAAGGACGACAAGGGGGTGTTCCGGCAACTGGGACTGCACCCCATGGGGCTTCCCCCCGTCATCGGCGAGATTGTCGAGGGAAAGGCGGCACAACAGGCGGGCCTGGCGGTGGGCGACCGTATCCTCTCCTCCGACGGCGAATCCATTCCTTCCTGGAGCGAGTGGGTGCGCCTGATCCGGGATCGCCCGGGACTGACCCTGAATCTGACGGTCCTGCGGGAGGGGAGGGAACTTGCCCTGCCGCTGCGGGTCGGGGTGCGACAGGAGGGCGGGAAGGAGATCGGCTGGATCGGCGCTGCCGTGCAGGTCCCGAAGGGGCATTTCGAGCGGATGCGTAGCGAGGTCCGCTACGATCCCTTGACCGCCCTGCGGCTGGCAATCGGAAAGACGGGAGAACTTTCCTGGCTGACGCTCAAGGTGATGGGGAAGATGGTCACCGGCGATGCCTCGGTGCATAACCTGAGCGGTCCGATCACCATCGCGCAGGCAGCCGGCAAGACGGTCGGCTATGGCTTCATTCAATTCCTCAAGTTTCTCGCCTTGGTCAGCGTCAGTCTGGCTGTGCTCAACCTGTTGCCGGTGCCGGTCCTTGACGGCGGTCATCTGCTCTATATCCTGATCGAGTCGATCAAGGGAGAGCCTCTGTCCGAGAAGGTTCAGGAACAGGCTCAGCGAATCGGTATCGCCCTCCTGATCTCTCTGATGCTGCTGGCCTTCTACGTGGATTTGATTCGCCTTTTCAGTAAAGGATAAAGCCGGGTTTCTTAAAGTGATTTCTAGCTTTTGCGCCGTAAAACCCATTGATTACATTGAAAAAAAAAGACGCTGGAAGCTCGATCACGCGCTTCTAATTTACCCGTCCGATCTATATACTTGTGGCCACCCGTAAGATGGGCGCGCGCGGTTTGACGCGCTATCATCGGCAGAGAAAACCCAAGAACCCGGATAACATCACCATGCGTTTTTCCTCTCGCCAGTCCCGATTACTAACTTCCTTGCTGCTGCTCGTGCCTCTATCGGTCAGCGCCGAGACCTTTACCGTCAAGGATATCCGGGTGGAGGGGTTGCAAAGAATCTCCGCCGGCACCGTATTCAACTACCTTCCCGTACAGGTCGGGCAGACCATCAGCAGTGATGAGACGGGCGATGTCGTCCGCGCCCTCTACAAGACGGGGTTCTTCAAGGATGTGCGGCTCGAGCGCGAAGGCCCGGTCCTGGTGGTCTTCGTCCAGGAGCGCCCCGCCATCGCAAAGATCGATATTTCAGGCAACAAGAGCATCGAAGACAAGAAGCTGTTGCAGGCCCTGAAGGATATCGGTCTCGCCGAGGGCCGCGTCTTCAATCAGTCCGTGCTGGACCGCATCGAGCGTGAGCTGAATCGCCAGTATTTCAGCCTCGGCAAGTACGGCATGACCCTGAAATCCACGGTCACGCCCCTGGAGCGCAACCGCGTCGCCATCGCCATCGATATCGCCGAGGGTCAGTCGGCGCGTATCAAGCAGATCAACATCGTCGGCAACGAGGCCTTTAAGGATGGCGATTTGCTGAGTGCCATGGCGCTCAGCACCGGGGGCTGGCTCACAGTCCTCACCAAGGACAATCAATACTCCCGCCAGAAGCTGGCCGGGGATCTGGAGTCCCTGAAGTCCTATTACCTGGACCGGGGCTACATCAACTTCCGTATCGACTCGACCCAGGTCACCATCTCACCGGACAAACAGGACATCTACATCACCATCAATATCCATGAAGGCGATGTCTACACCATCAGCGATCTAAAGCTGGCCGGTAACCTGGTTGTGGATCCGGAGGAGTTCTTTCCGCTCATCCGCATCAGTCGCGGCGAGGTCTTTTCCCGCAAGAAGGCGGTCGAGAGTTCGGAAAAGATCACCGAGCTGATGGGCGATAATGGCTATGCCTTCGCCAACGTCAACAGCATCCCGGATATCGACGAGGCCAACAAGACCGTGGCCCTGACCTTCTTTGTCGACCCCGGCAAGCGGGTCTATGTCCGCCGCATCAACATGAAGGGCAATGCCCGTACCCGTGACGAGGTCCTGCGCCGCGAGATCCGGCAGATGGAGTCCGCCTGGTTCTCCGGGACCAAGGTCAAGCTCTCCAAGGAGCGTTTGCAGCGCCTGGGCTATTTCGAGGAGGTCAGTCTGGAGACCAAGCCGGTCCCCGGTTCCACCGACCAGGTGGATGTGGATGTCTCCGTCAAGGAGAAGAGTTCCGGTTCCCTGATGGCCGGCCTGGGCTACTCCCAGGAGCAGGGCGTCATGTTCAGCTCCAGCATCAAGCAGGACAACTTTCTCGGCACCGGCAAGAAGGTGGGGCTGGGTTTCAATACCAGCAGCGTGAACACCCTCTATCAACTCAACTACACCAATCCCTACTACACGGTGGATGGCATCAGCCGCGGCTTCAACCTCAAATACCAGTCCACCGATTTTAATGAGGCCGGCACCGCCGATTACAGCACCGATACCATGCTGGCTGGGATGAACTTCGGGATCCCCATCAACGAGTTTGACCGCATCGGCCTCTCTTTTGATCTGGAGGACACCAAGCTTAATTCCGTGACGGGCCGTTCCGGGGCGGTTGATGACTTCATTGCCGCAAACGGTAGCGATACTGAGTATCTGAATTTCAAGCTGTCCGCCAATTGGAGCCACGATTCCCGCGACAAGTCCATGTTGCCCACCAAGGGCGGCTACCAGCAGCTTTACGGCATGCTGAGCATTCCGGGCAGCGACCTCGAATACTACAAGACGGGATATCGCCACCAGCGCTATTTCCCGCTGGCGGAAAAGTGGATCTTCGCCGTTGACTTCGATGTCGCTTATGGCGATGGTATGGGCGATACGAATGACCTGCCTTTCTATGAGCACTATTTCACCGGCGGCCCCAAGAGTGTCCGCGGCTACGAGGCCAACAGCCTGGGTCCCGTTGATCGCATAAGTGGGCGCCCCATTGGTGGCAACCTGAAGACGGCGGGTAGCCTGGAACTGTTCTTTCCACCGCCCTTCGACATCCCCGGCCAGACCGTTCGCCTGGGAACCTTTGTCGATGTCGGTAACGTATTCAGCGACACCAACGCCTTCGATACCAGCGAGCTTCGTGCCTCGGCCGGTGTCTCCCTGGTGTGGTTGTCTCCCCTGGGTCCCTTTGGGATAAGTCTGGCCTCGCCGCTCAACAGCCAGGCAGGGGATAAGGAACAGATATTCCAGTTCACGCTGGGTTCCGCATTTTAATCATTGATGGAGGTAAGTTTGAAAGCCCTAGTTAAATATACCGCTGCCGTTGTCCTCTGCGGTTTCGTCTCTGCCGTATCGGCACAGGAGTTGAAAATCGGCTATGTGGATTCCGAGAAGCTGATCAAGGAGTCCCCCCAGTATTCCCAGGCCCAGAAGCGCCTGGAATCTGAATTCAAGCCACGCCAGACTGATCTGATCGCCAAGCAGAAGCGCCTGAAGGAGCTATTGGACAAGCTCAAGAAGGACGGCGCAGTCATGAGCGAGGAGGAGCGCGGCCGTCTGGAGAAAGATATCCTGGCGCGTCGCCGCCAGTTGGAAAGCGATACGACCGCCCTGCGCGAAGACAGCAACCTGCGTCGCATCCAGGAACTCCAGAAGCTGCGTGAGAAGGTCAAGGAAGTGGTGCAGGAGTTTGCCAAGGCCGAGGGCTTTGATGTCATCCTCGCCGATGGCGTCTACTTCAGCCAGCGGCTCGATGTCACCGCGAACGTGCTTGATAAGTTGAAGAAATAGCCCGGATCGCGCCTTGGCAATGCAGCTTTCTAAGCTTGCCGAGGCGCTCGGCGCCGAGTTCACTGGTGACGGGGATCTGATCCTCGATCAGGTGGCGCCGCTGCAAGATGCCGGTCCTGGCGCACTGAGCTTCCTTGCCAACAAGGCCTACCGGAAGCATTTGGCTGGGACCGGCGCGTCCGCTGTAGTCCTCAAGCCCGAATGGGTGAGTGACTGCCCCTGTGGCGCACTTCTGTCGGATAATCCCTATCTTCTCTACGCCAGGGCCGCCTCCCTGCTCTTTCCCGAGGAGCGGTCAGCCGTCGGCGTTCATCCCTCTGCAGTGGTGGCCGATACTGCCCTGCTGGGCAATGCGGTCAGTATCGGTCCCATGGCCGTTATCGAAGAGGGGGTCGAGCTGGGCGCCAGGGTTTACATTGGTCCCGGATGCGTCATAGGCCGCCGTTGCCGGGTCGGCGCCGATTCCAGGCTGCTGGCCAACGTCACCCTCGGTCATGGGGTTGTGATGGGCGAGCGTGTACTGATCAAGCCGGGTGCCGTCATCGGTGCGGACGGTTTCGGCTTTGCCAATGACGATGGTCGCTGGGTCAAGGTCCCGCAATTGGGAGGCGTGCGCATTGGCAATGATGTGGAGATCGGCGCCAATACCTGCATCGACAGGGGGTCCGCACGGGATACTGTGATCGGGGATGGTGTCAAGCTGGATAATCAGATCCAGATAGGCCATAACGCCGAGATTGGGGAGCATACTGCCGCTGCGGCCCATGTGGGCATTTCCGGCTCGACCAGGATCGGCCGATATTGTACCCTTGCGGGCGCATCGGCTTATGCCGGCCATATCGTGTTGGCCGACCACGTCCATTGCACGGCCATGACGGGTGTCACCCATTCGCTGTCCGAGCCCGGTGTTTACAGTGGCGGAGTTCCCGCCGAACCGAACAAGAAGTGGTTGCGCAACTCAGTCCATTTCCGTCACCTGGATGAGTTGGTGCGACGCATCAAGGCCTTAGAGGCCAAACTGGATAAAAAGTCCTGATTGACGTCGATCCGGGATTAGGGGGGCAAGTGAGCGCGATGGATATTAGAAGGGTGCTGGAGTTGCTGCCGCACCGTTATCCCTTTCTCCTGATCGACAGGGTCGAGGAGTGCGTGGCCGGTGAAAGGTTGCGCGGCTATAAGAACGTCAGCTTCAACGAGCCCTTTTTTACCGGTCATTTCCCGGTTAAACCGGTCATGCCCGGCGTCCTCATCGTGGAGGCCCTGGCCCAGGCAACGGGGTTGTTGGCCATGGAGACCGAACCGGAACAGGCCTGTAACAAGCTCTACTATTTCGTCGGTATCGACAAGGCCCGCTTCAAGAGAACCGTTGAGCCTGGCGACCGTCTCGACCTGGAGGTTCGTCTGAAGGGGACCAAGCGTGGTATCTGGATGTTCTCCGGCGAGGCCAGGGTAGACGGCGCCATTGCCGCGACGGCGGAAATCATGTGCACCTCCCGGGACTACTGAAGTGATCGATCCCAGGGCTGTCGTAGACGCAGGGGCGGAGCTGGCCGATGACGTGGAGGTTGGTCCCTTCTCGGTCATCGGTCCCGAGGTGGTCATAGGCCCAGGCACCGTCGTGGGACCCCATGTGGTCATCAAGGGACCGACCCGTATCGGCCGTGACAACCGGATCTATCAATTCGCCTCGGTGGGCGAGGACCCCCAGGACAAGAAGTATGGCGGGGAACGGACCTATCTGGAGATCGGCGACCGCAACACCATACGCGAGTACGCGACCATCCATCGAGGCACGGCCCAGGACCAGGGTCTCACCCGCATCGGCAACGATGTTTTGCTGATGGCCTATACCCATGTGGCCCACGATTGCCAGATTGACGACCATGTCATCCTTTCCAATGCCGCCTCGTTGGGCGGCCATGTTTGGGTTGGGGACTGGGCCATCCTGAGCGGCTTTGCCATGGTCCACCAGTTCTGCCATATCGGGGCGCACGCCTTTCTCGCCATGGGCAGCGCCGTGAGCAAGGATGTACCGCCCTATGTCCTGGTCTCGGGCCAGCCCGCCGAGCCCTACGGCATCAATACCGAGGGGCTGAAGCGGCGGGGCTTCGGTGAGACGGCCCTGCAGAATATCAAAAGGGCCTACAGGGTCCTCTACAAGTCCGGCCTGAAACTGGAGGAGGCCCAGGTACGCATCGCCGCAATGGCCGATGATGCCGACGAGCTCCGCCTCTTTACGGCGTTCTTTGCCGACTGCCGCCGCAGCATCGTGCGCTGATGCTATCTCCTGAATTTCTCAGATCAACCGCAAAGGACGCAAAGCACGCTAAGGAACTGTCCGGGAATAACTTGTACATCTCGCATCTCATCTTCAGGCCATCTTTGGCCGATCTTCAATCGATCTGTTTCGCGGCAGAGCCGCTCCCACGGCGGCGGGAGCGGTTCTGCCGCGAAAATAGGTGGTTTTGCTCAATCAGATCGACCAAATCCGACCTGAATCTGAGCGCGATATTGTCCAACTTATTTCCGGACAGCTCCTAGGGTTCTTGAGTGCCGGAATGCTTTGCATTTGAGTCAAATTCTGCTGCAACTCGTAGGAGCGCCTTGCAGGCGCGATCTTCACCACCCCAATCGCGCCTGCAAGGCGCTCCTACGGTATGGCGGCGTAATTCATGTCTCGTCGGTCTGAGGCGAAGCCTCGCTAAGAATACAATGACTTATCTGTAGTTCATCGCAAACCCGATCAGTGAATAAGCAGGTAAATGCAACTCAATGTTTTCCTTCGCGTTCTTTGCGTCCTTGGCGGTTAAGATGAGTTTCCTGGATGCCTTTCTAGCCCGATGACCAAGATCGGCATAGTCGCCTATGAGGTCTCCGCTGACCTTCTCGGCGAGGGTCTGATGCATGCCCTCAGGGAGCGTATCCCCCAGGTGGAATTTGTCGGCGTGGTCGGGGAGCGCATGGAGCGGGCAGGCTGCGAAAGGCTTCTGCCGGCGGAGCACCTGGCCGTGATGGGCCTGGTGGAGGTCCTGCGCCATCTGCCCGGCCTCCTCCGCGCCAGGCGCAAGCTGGTCAGACACTTCCTCAAGGAGCGGCCCGATCTCTTCATCGGCATCGATGCCCCGGATTTCAATCTGGGGCTGGAGACCCGTCTTCGCGCCGCCGGCATCCCCACGGTGCATTATGTCAGCCCCACCTTCTGGGCCTGGCGCAGGGGAAGGGTCAAGACCCTGCGAAGGGCGGCCGATCTGGTCCTGAGTATCTTCCCCTTCGAAAGAGACTTTCTTGAGGCCCATGGGGTCAATTGCCGCTATGTGGGACATCACCTGGCGGAGCTTATCCCCCTGGCCATCGACCGGAAGCAGGCGCGCGAGCGGCTTTCACTGGCCGCCGGGAATGAGGTCCTGGCCATTCTGCCGGGGAGCCGTGTGCGGGAGATCGAATCCCTGGCCGGCCCCTTTCTCGGCGCGGCGCGGATCCTGGCGCGGCAAAGGCCGGGCGTCCGTTTCCTGCTGCCCTGCCCGAAGCAGGGCCTGCGGCCGCTGGTGGATGCCATGCTGCGGCAGTACGGGGCGGGCCTGGATTGCCAGGTGCTCGATGGGGATTCCCACGACGCCATGGCCGCGGCCGATCTGGTCCTGACCGCATCGGGCACCGCGACCCTGGAGGCCCTGATGCACAAGCGGCCCATGGTGGTCGGCTACAGGGTCAGCCGGCTGACCGCGCTGATTGTCCGGCACCTGATCAGGGTGCCTTACGTCGCCATGGCCAATCTCCTGGCCGGGGAGGGGCTGGCGCCGGAGCTCCTGCAACAGGCGTGCGAGCCCGAAAGGATCGCGGCGGCCATCACCGCTCTCCTGGATGACAGGCCACGCAGGGAATGCATCGAGGCCCGCTATGCTGCCATCCACAGGGAGCTGCACTGTAACAGCTCGGAACTGGCGGCGGAGGCCATCATCGAACTCTTGCAGCAACAGTGTTAACGGCCGGTGTGGACGAGGCGGGGCGCGGTCCCCTGGTGGGCGCGGTGGTGGCGGCGGCGGTGATCCTCGATCCGGAGCGGCCCATCGCCGGGTTGGCGGATTCCAAGAAGCTATCGGAGAAGCGGCGCGAGGCCCTGGCCCTGGAGATCCGGTGCAAGGCCCTGGCCTGGTCCCTGGGACGGGCGGACGTGGCGGAGATCGACCGGCTCAATATCCTGCATGCCACTATGCTTGCCATGCGGCGGGCCATCGAGGGATTGCAGCCCGCGCCGGGACTGGTGCTTGTGGATGGCAATCGCGTCCCCGCAGGGCTCATGATGGCGGCAGAGGCTCGAGTAGGCGGGGACGCCAGCCTGGCCGCCATCAGCGCCGCCTCCATCCTGGCGAAGACCGCCCGTGACGCCGAGATGCGGGAGTTGGACAGGGTCTATCCGGGTTATGGTTTCGCCGCCCACAAGGGCTACCCGACCCGGCAGCACCTTGAGGCCCTTGACCGGTTCGGCATCACCCCCCAGCACCGCAGATCCTTTGGGCCAGTGAGGATGAGGCTTTAGGCTTGAGGCTTTAGGCTTGAGGTTTAAGTCCCGAGATTCAGCCTAAAGCCTAAAGCCTGGAATAGCTCCCTGATCGGCACTACACTGCCCCCATCCCCTTAACCCCCCCTTTTCTTGCCGATGGCTGAGCCTTTCGTCCACCTCAACCTCCACAGCGAATACTCGCTGGTCGACAGCGTCGTGCGCATCAAGCCCCTGGTGCAGCGGGTGGCAGAGCTGGGCATGCCTGCGGTGGCCATGACCGATCAGTGCAACCTCTTCGGGCTGGTGAAATTCTACAAGGCGGCCATGGCCGCCGGCGTCAAGCCCATCGCCGGGGTCGATCTCTGGCTGCGCAATCCCGAGGACGAGAACCGGCCGGATCGGTTGACCTTATTAGTGAAAGACAGCCAGGGCTACCGCAACCTGACCCGGCTGGTGTCGCTGGGGTACCGGCAGGGACAGCACCTGGGCCGGCCCATGCTGGAGCGGGCCTGGATCGCAGGGTTGAACGAGGGGCTGATCCTGCTGTCCGGCGGGCGCCTGGGCGATGTGGGCCGGGCCATCCTTGCCGGTAACTCGGGACATGCCGAATCCCTGTTGGATGGCTGGCTGCGGCTCTTCGGCGACCGTTACTATCTGGAGCTGTCCCGCACCGGACGGGAGGACGAAGAGGCCCACCTCCACGGTGCGGTCGATCTGGCACTGGCCAAGGGCGTCCCGGTGGTGGCCACGAATGACGTGCGCTTTCTCGATCCGGCCCATTTCCATGCCCACGAGGTGCGGGTCTGCATCCATGAGGGCCGGGTCCTGGACGACCCGCGCCGGCCCAGGAACTACAGCGAGCAGCAGTATCTGCGCTCGGCGGAGGAGATGGCGGCCCTGTTTGCCGATCTGCCGGAGGCCCTGGAAAACAGCGTCGAGATCGCCAAGCGCTGCAATCTGGAGCTGACCCTGGGCAAGAACTTTCTGCCCGACTTCCCCATCCCCAAGCCCTTCACGGTTGACGAATACTTCCGCCACGAGTCCCGCAAGGGGCTGGAACAACGGCTGAATTACGGTGACACTTTACTAAATACACCTGATAAGGATGAGGTGTATTTAGTAAAGTGTCACCGTAATTCCCAGGCATACGAGGAGCGGTTGGAGCTGGAGCTGGATGTCATCATCAAGATGGGCTTCCCCGGCTACTTCCTGATCGTGGCCGACTTCATCCAGTGGGCCAGGGACAACGATGTGCCGGTCGGGCCGGGGCGCGGTTCCGGGGCGGGTTCCCTGGTGGCCTATGCGCTGAAAATCACCGACCTCGACCCCATCGAGCATGACCTCCTGTTCGAGCGCTTCCTCAATCCCGAGCGCGTCTCCATGCCAGACTTCGACATCGACTTCTGCATGGACAAGCGCGATCGGGTGATCGACTACGTGGCGGACCGCTACGGCCGCGACTCGGTGTCACAGATCATCACCCACGGCTCCATGGCCGCCAAGGCCGTGGTTCGCGACGTGGGCCGCGTGCTGGGTCATCCCTACGGCTTTGTGGACAAGCTCGCCAAGCTGGTCCCCTTCGATCTCAAGATGACCCTGGACAAGGCGCTGGAGGAGAGCGAGGAACTCAAGCAGCGCTACGACAAGCAGGAGGATGTGCATGAGCTGATCGACATGGCTCGCTCCCTCGAAGGGCTCACCCGCAACGCCGGAAAGCACGCGGGCGGCGTGGTGATCGCGCCGGGGGACCTGACCGATTTCGTCCCGCTCTACTGCGAAGCGGGCGGGGAGGGGCTGGTCAGCCAGTACGACAAGGACGACGTGGAAGAGGTGGGCCTGGTCAAGTTCGACTTCCTCGGCCTGCGCAACCTGACCATCATCGACTGGGCGCTCAAGACCATCAACCGCAAGCGCGCCGTCCAGGGCGAGGCGCCCATCGACATCACGCGCATCCCCATGGACGACCCGGCGGTCTTCGAGCTGTTGAAGCGGGCCGAGACCACGGCCATCTTCCAGCTCGAATCGCGCGGCATGAAGGAGCTGATAAAGAAGCTCCAGCCCGACCGTTTCGAGGATATCACCGCACTGGTGGCCCTCTACCGGCCGGGTCCCTTGCAGTCTGGGATGGTGGACAACTTTATCAACCGCAAGCACGGGCGGGAGAAAATCTCCTACCCCGACGCCCAGTATCAGCACGAATCCCTGAAACCGATCCTGGAGCCGACCTACGGCGTCATCCTCTACCAGGAACAGGTCATGCAGATTGCCCAGGTCCTGGCCGGCTACAGCTTGGGCGGGGCCGACCTGCTGCGCCGTGCCATGGGCAAGAAGAAGCCTGAGGAGATGGCCAGGCAGCGGGAGGGGTTCCAGCAGGGGGCGGCGGACAGGGGCATCGATCCCGAGCTGGCCATGCGGATCTTCGATCTGGTGGAGAAGTTCGCCGGCTACGGCTTCAACAAGTCCCACTCTGCCGCCTATGCCCTGGTCTCCTACCAGACCCTCTGGCTCAAGGCCCACTATCCCGCCGCCTACATGGCCGCCGTGCTCTCCTCGGACATGGACAACACCGACAAGGTGGTGACCTTCATCGAGGAGTGCCGCCAGATGCGGCTGCGGGTGGAGCCGCCCCACGTCAACCACTCCGACTACATGTTCACCGAGCGCGACGACCGCACCATTCTCTATGGCCTGGGCGCCATCAAGGGGGTGGGGGAGTCGGCCATCGAAGGGGTCATGGCGTCGCGCCGCGCGGGTGGCCCTTTCGCCGACCTGTTCCAATTCTGCAAGCGCATCGACCTGCGCAAGGCCAACCGGCGCGTACTGGAGGCCCTGATCCGCGCCGGCGCCCTGGACGAACTGGGGCCGAACCGGGCCACCCTGATGCTGCAACTGCCCCTGGCCCTCAAGCTGGCGGAGCAGCAGCACCAGTCCCGGTCGGCCGGCATGGGGGACCTGTTTGGCATGGACGATCTGGATCAGGGCATGGAAACCCCGGCCCAGGTCATGCCCGAACCGAGCGAGGAGTGGGAGGACGAGATCCGGCTCCAGGGCGAAAAGGAGACCCTGGGCCTCTACCTCACAGGCCATCCGGTTGATCGCCACCGCGACGAACTCAGGCAGTTGGGCTGCGCCAGTTTGGGGGACCTGGTCTCCCAGGAAAACGAAGGGGGCGGCAGGCGCGAGCGCCGGCTGGTCAGTGTGGCGGGCATGGTGGTCTCCGTGCGCCATGGCCGTACCCAGCGCGGCCCCATGGCTTCGGTGGTCCTGGACGACCGCACCGGCCGCGTCGAGGCGACCTTCTTCTCCGAGGCCTACGAGGCATTCCGGGCGCTCCTGACCCCGGACCGCATCCTCATCGTCACCGGCCAACTGGTCTACGACGACTATCGCGGCGGCTGGTCCCTGCGGGCCGAACAGGCCCAGACCATCGAGCAGGCGCGGGCGCTCAAGGCGTCACGGCTGCTGCTCGGCATCGACCAGTCCTGGCTGAGGGAGCGGAAGATCGCGCCAAAGGCACTGGCGCAGCAACTGCGCGAGCTGCTGGAGCCCTATCGCGGCGAGGGTTGCCGGATGGCTGTCAAACTTCGTGCCGCGGAGGCCGAGGCCACCCTGATGCTGGGCGAGTCCTGGCGCGTCATGCCCGGCGACGAACTCCTGCTGGGACTGCGGCGCCAGTTTGGGGAGGATGTCAGCCTCGAATACAACCGCCGGGAGGGCGGGCCCGTCCGGGGCCAGGGGCGGGAGGCGAGGGCAGGGGGAGCCTGAGAGGCTGTGAAAAAACTCCCCCTCTCCCCTAAGTAGGGGAGAGGGTTGGGGTGAGGGGTATGTTAAATCAACGTCTTACACCCTCACCCTACCCTCTACCTCAAGGGAGAGGGGAATAATTCACAGCCTCTGAGCAACCCAACCCCGCGCGCGAGCCAGGTGTCCGCGTGATCGTTCCCACGCTCCAGCGTGGGAATGCATCTCCGGACGCTCCAGCGTCCCGAGATCCGCGCATGCCCCAGGTATCCGGCAACCCGCAACGCTGGAGCGTCGCTGGCGGCATTCCCACGCGGAGCGTGGGAACGATCAGGAGGCCAGGTACGGGAGTTGGGTAGGGCGCGATAATCTTCGAACTGAGCCCGCCGGGATATTTTTGCCTTTGAGGATAGGATGGCAAGATTCCCGACACTATAATCCGCAATCCCTGAGCCTGGATATTTCATGAATTGCCGTGATGATCGCGCCGGATTTTGATTGGCCAAGGAATTTTCTGAGCGAGCGCCGTATCGGGCTATACGGTCGAGCGTAGAAAATTTTTTGGCGAATCAAAAGACAAGCGAGGGCGCGGCGAATTCATGAAATATCCGGGCTAGAACCCCCCGGTCGGAAGTCAGCGTTCCGGCGGGGAAATTTCGTTAACCCATCCGCTTCGGGTACAATGCGCCCATGAATCTCAACTTCCTTGAATTCGAGCAGCCGATCGCCGAGCTTGAGGCGAAGATCGAAGAACTTCGCATGGTCGGCAACGATAACGAGATCAATATCCTCGACGAGATCGAGCGGTTGCAGAAGAAAAGCCGGTCGCTGACCGAGTCGATCTTCGCCTCCCTGACCCCCTGGCAGGTCTCCCAGCTCTCCCGCCATCCGCAGCGGCCCTATACCCTGGACTACATCGCCCGGATCTTCGATGACTTCGAGGAACTGCACGGCGACCGCGCCTTCGCTGACGACCGCGCCATCATCGGCGGCCTGGCCCGGATCGACGGCCGTCCGGTGGTGCTGATCGGCCATCAGAAGGGGAGGGATACCAAGGAAAAGATCTACCGCAACTTCGGCATGCCGCGCCCCGAGGGCTACCGCAAGGCCATGCGCCTGATGGAACTGGCCGAGCGTTTCTCCCTGCCGGTCGTCACCCTGATCGACACCCCCGGCGCCTACCCCGGCGTGGGGGCCGAGGAACGGGGCCAGAGCGAGGCCATCGCCAAGAATCTGCAAGTCATGGCCGGCCTCAAGACCCCCATCCTCTGCACCGTCATCGGCGAGGGCGGCTCCGGCGGCGCCCTGGCCATCGGCGTCGGCGACCGGGTGATGATGCTCCAGTACAGCACCTATTCCGTTATCTCCCCCGAGGGTTGCGCCTCCATCCTCTGGAAGAGCGCCGACAAGGCCCCCCTGGCCGCCGAGGCCATGGCCATCACCTCCGACCGGCTGCGCGAGCTGGGGCTGGTGGATCGGGTGGTGCCCGAGCCCCTGGGCGGCGCCCATCGCGACCCCGCCGCTATCGCCGGCAACCTCAAGAAGGCCCTGCGTGAGAGCCTCGACAGCCTGGAGCAGTTGCCCCTCGAAAAGCTGCTGGAGGAGCGCTACCAGCGGCTGATGAAGTACGGCCGTTTCATCCAGGCCTGATTTTCGTCGTCACCCCAACCCTCTCGCAGAGGGCCAATCTATGCGTAGGGGCGGGTTTGAAACCCGCCCGTACAACCCGCCCGTACAAAACAGCGCATGGCCATTTACCCGGAGGCTGAATGCATCGGCGGAGATAATGTAGGAGCGAACTTGTTCGCGATCTTGCCGGACCGGTCGCGAACAAGTTCGCTCCTACGCGGTTGAGAAGTGGTGCAAGGATGCACCGGTTACGGACCAAAGGATGGAAAGGAGGTTTTTAGGTTGATGGGGCTTCATGGCAAAGGTAGAAAGGGTACAGAATTTCCTTCTGTGCCTTGCCTCCCGCGGTGGATCTCGAAATGGCCTCTTCACTCCCCGATAGCCTCATTCAATCCCTGGCGGCTTTGCCCCGCGCCAGTCGCTATCTGATCGCCTTCAGCGGCGGGGTGGATTCCATGGTCCTGCTGCATGCCTTAGCCGGGATTCGGGAGGGGTTGGGGGCGGAACTCCTGGCCATCCACGTCGATCACGGCCTGCAACCCCCCTCCCGCGACTGGGCCGAATGGTGCCGCCTTCAATGTGAATCACTGCGAGTGCCCTTCCTTCCGCGCCGGCTCAATCTGCGGGTGACGAAGGGCGAAAGCCCAGAAGCGACAGCCCGCCATGCTCGTTACCAGGCATTGACGGGGGAGATGCGGCCTGGGGACCTCCTGCTGACCGCCCATCACCAAGACGACCAGGCTGAAACCCTGCTGCTGCATCTCCTTCGCGGCGCCGGATCGGCCGGCCTGGCCGCCATGCCCCTCTGTCGTCCTTTTGGGCCGGGTCATCTGGCGCGGCCGTTGCTGCAAATCCCGAGGAGCCGGCTGATCCAATATGCCGAGCAGCAGGAGTTGGTCTGGCTGGACGATCCCTCCAACCGCGATACTGCCTTCGACCGCAATTACCTGCGCCACGAAATCATTCCCCTCATGCTGGCCCGCTGGCCCGCCTACGCAGAGACCCTTTCGCGTAGCGCCGCCCTTTGCGCCGAGGCGGAGGGCCTGTTGGAAGGAATGGCCAGGGAGTTATTGGAGGGGATGGCCAAGCAACCTGGCGTATTGGATTTGAATGCCTTTGCCCGACTCGATCCATCGAAACGAAGGCTTGTCATGCGCGCCTGGATCAAGCGACAAGGCGCTCCAATTCCAGATCATCGCCTGTTGGAACGCCTTTGCAGTGAGCCAGTCAACGCCGGTCGGGATCGCCATCCCCGGCTGGAATGGGGCAATGCGGGGGCTCAGCGATTTCGCGATGAACTGCACCTTTTGCGACGGAACGCACTATTCGCCTCGCCGGGGGGCACTATCATCTGGTCAGGTGGCGAGCGGCTGGAACTGCCGGGAAACGGTGCCCTGGAACGCCGTCTTGCCGAGGGCGGGATCGATCCCGCCCGCTGGGAACGGGCAAGGGTCGAGATCCGGTACCGCCGGGGTGGCGAACAATGCCGGCCCGCGGGGCGGGGACTGACCAAACCCCTGAAAAAGCTGCTGCAAGAGGCGGGCCTGCCGCCCTGGTTGCGGGAACGGCAGCCGCTGATCTACCTGGATGGGGAACTGGCGGCGGTACCGGGGCTCTGCGCCTGCGAACCCTTCGCAGTTGACCCGGGGCAAAAAGGATGGTGGATGGATTGGAAAAATACGGATTTGGTGTATAGTCATTACAATACCGAAGCTTAGAATGGATTCTTCGGGTTGTGCATGTAAATTCGACTACTCCTTGAGGTGGACAAAGATGAAAAGAATGCAAGCGGGTTTTACCCTGATTGAATTGGTGGTGGTGATTCTGCTGTTGGGTATCCTGGCCGCGACGGCCCTGCCGAAGTTTGCCAATTTGCAGGCGGACGCGAAAAGAGCAGCGGTAAATGGTTTCGCCGGCGGTCTTCGCGCGGGTGTCGCGCTGGTCCATGCCCAGTGGATGGGAAGGCATAATGCCTCTGGCGCGGTTAACGATGTTCAGGGATTCGGTGGAAATAATGTGGATGTGAACGCCGCCGGTTGGCCGATTGGTACGACCAATGCCGCAGGAACTTGCGCGGAGGTGATGACAGGCGTGATCGAGGAAGACGTAACCGGTAACTTCACGATTACGGGGACCATTGCAGGGGACAACTGTCTCTACACCTATACCTCCGACACCGCCCGCACCATCGGCTATGCACCAACGACGGGTATCATAACCGTAACCAACGCTGCTCCTTAATATGTCAAAGGGCGCCCTGCCAATAGGTAGGCGCCCCTTCTTTGCATCGGTGAATGCCGGTTTCACCCTCGTTGAGCTGGTCACAACCCTGCTACTGCTTGGCATTCTCTCCTTCGTTGCGATGCCCCGTTTTTTCGACCGTGCCAGCTATGCCGAGCGCGGTTTCCAGGAAGACCTCCTCTCCTCTGTACGCTACGCCCAAAAATTGGCCCGATTCTCCGGTTGTGAGACAAGGGTTGAAACCAGCGCCGCTGGTTATGCCCTGACCCAGCGCGCCGCCTGCACCAGCGGGAATTTTGATGTGGCCGTACAGCGGATCAGTGGCGGAGCAATTACCGACAATGTTCCCAACGGCCTTGCTCTGGGCGCGGCCGATTTCTATTACGATTCCCTCGGGCGGCCTCTCGATACCGGTACAGGGACCTCCGTGGCGCCGGGTCTTACCGTCGGCGATCGGACCCTCACAGTCGAGGCCGAGACCGGTTTCGCTCACTGGTAGAGGAAGAATGGTGCGGCGGCATTCCCAAGGCCTGACCCTCGTCGAATTGGTCGTCTCCATCGCCATCATTGCCGTCGTGGTCACAGGTGTCATGCTGGTCATCAGCAACGCCGCACGCCACAGCGCCGATCCCATGCTGACCGAACAGGCCACCGCCATCGCCCAGGCCTATCTGGAGGAGATCATCGGCAAGCCCCTGGCCGATCCGCCGGGCGGGGATACGGGCCGCGCCACCTTCGACGATGTCTGGGATTACAACGGCTTGAGCAATACAGCCGGCGCCGTTGACCAGTCCGGCACGGTCATTGCCGGGCTGGAGGCCTACAATGTGGCGGTTCAGGTGACCGCCGTCACCCTCAACGGTTCGCCCGCCACGCAAATCGCCGTTACTGTCACCCATGACGGCGATCCCCGTATCAATATCAGCGTCAGTGGCTGGAGGCTGAATTGAGTTCGGTAGGTTGGGTTAGGTGCGCAAACGCGACGGGGTTTCATCTCCTCGCGAAGATGATGCGCGCCCTAACCCAACGGGTGGCTCGGCGTATTGTTGGGTTACGGCGCGCACCGGCCTTTCCGACCACCCAAGGACAGTGCGCCTGCGCACCTAACCCAACCTACAAATTTGAATTGAGAGCTGGCCATCGGAACAAGGGCTTCACCCTGGTCGAACTGGTGGTGGTCATCGTTTTGAGCGGCATCCTGGCAACCGTGGTAGCGCAGTTCATCACCTGGCCGGTGACCGCCTTCGTGGCCCAGGCCCGGCGCGGGGAGTTGGTGGATATCGCCGATGGCGCCCTGGATCGCATCGGCCGGGAGCTTCGCGAGGCCCTGCCGAACAGTGTCCGGATCGGTTGCGGTGGCGGCTGTCTGGAGTTCCTCCATGCGTTCACAGGGGGGCGCTACCGGGCCAGCCCGCCAGGGGATTATCTCAATTTTAGTCCCGCCGCCAACGACACAGCCTTCGAATGGCTCGGTCCCCCCACCGGCAGTGCTGCGATTGTCCCCGTCGCTGGAGGAACGAACTGTATCGACCTCGGCGCCACCTGCCTGGTGGTCTACAACACGGGATACGGCAACAGCGATGCCTATGGCGGCCATAATGTGGCTGCCGTGACGGTAGGTCCGCCGCCCGGCCTGCAATTCAGCTTCGCCGATTCCGGGTTCGGATTGGGACAGACGGCCTTTCCCCAGGCCTCGCCCGAGCAGCGTTTCTATCTGGTGGATACCCCGGTCAGCTACCTCTGCGATCTTGGGTCAGGGACCCTGCGCCGCTACCAGGGCTACAGCATCCGAGCGAATCACAGCGATGTAGACAGCGATCAGGAACTAAACGGAGTGCTCTCGATACTGCCCAATCCAGCCGAACGCGCACTGCTTGCCGAACGCGTCACTGGCTGCGCCTTCAGCTATACACCAGGCTCCGGCACCCGCAACGGGGTAGTGTCCATCAGATTGGAATTGACCCGCGACGGTGAAAGCGTGGTGCTGCATCACCAGGTGCTGGTGACGAACCTGCCATGAGACAGATCCTCTCTCGACCCCGAGGCTTCACCCTGGTCAGCGCCCTCTTCCTGCTGGTGGTGGTTTCCCTGCTGGGGGGCTATATGGTCAATATGCTGCTGGCGCAGCAGTCGGGCACGGCCTTGACCCTGCAAGCAGTGCGCGCCTGGTACGCGGCCAGGGCAGGGGTGGAGTGGACCCTGTTCCAGGTCCGCGCCGGCGGTTGCCCCGCGGTTCCCACGAACTTTACCCTCGATGCCTTCAGTATCACCATTGACCGCTGTACCCCCTACCCGGTGTCCGAGGGGGGAGGGGCCTACAATCTCTATGACGTGGAAGTGACCGCCGCATCCGGTGTGGCCGGCAGCCCCGATTATGTGCATCGCAGGATCCGCGCTACCCTGAACGGCGGTTGAGGCTAAAACCCGATCTCGAACCGCTGTTCCCGGTCATCGCGCCAGCGGGTCACGCGCCCTTCCGAGGGAGAGGGATCAACCCTCGTCGATATAGCGTTCCTCGCGGGGGGCAAGGAGGAGTCTTTCAGCCTCGGCCTGGTTATTGGCAAAGATCATTCTGACAATGACATCTGTGTCCCTCTCCAGCTTCACCCGATGGAGACGGGCACTGTCCTTTGCCTCCTTGTAATCATCGAAGGTGTCGATGTATTCGAGATTCCGGGGGCCGATGACGCGATAGATGAAATAGGGCATCGTTGTTCCTGTAGTGGGGTTGTGGGTTGCCGTCTATTGCAACCCGTCAGGGTGCTGGGATCAACCTGAATGATTGGGGTGTTTGGCGAAATCGGGGCAAAAAAAAGCCGTCTGACGTAGGCAAGGAGGCAACGATGCTTATCGTCAGACGGCCCTGAGGCTAGCGCACAATCCACGGATCGACCATCCGGGATGCGCTTGCAGACTAACCGCCCGTTCCGAATCGGTCATTGATCCAGGTCATGCTCAGGGGCAGGGCCACGCCATTTAACAGCTGTCTTGTAGGGCGGGCTGTGCCCGCCAGTCGAAGCCTCGGCGCGGGCACGGCCCGACCTGTGATGGTAATGTTCATGGTTTCTCATCACCCTTTTCCTCTTCCTCTTCTATAGTTTGTGATGAGGATGACCAGAGAGGAACTTGCAAAATGGCCATCCTGGCCATTTTGCAAGGCGAAAACGAAAAATGCGATTTTTCGTTTTCTTCATTTTCAATGGCTTAGGCCATTGAAAATGGCGGTTCATCCCTGAACCGCAAGAGGTTCTTGCAGTTTT
>JAHJDE010000007.1 GCA_018812525.1 Gammaproteobacteria bacterium | reverse complement strand
GGAGCACCCCTGGCGCTGAGCCACCTTTGTCCCGCGATGAGGACGGGAGACCTTCTCCTCACTCAGCGCGGGACATCAAGGACTGTCTCACCTGATTTAGGGCGGGATGGTGGGGATGGAATAGGGCGGGACGTTACACCCTCCAGCGGCATTACCCGCCTTCTTCGGTACTACGCCGCCATCCGACTCCTGATGTCGCTTCCACCCGCCTTGCTTTCTTATCGCTTGTTGGGCTTGACCCGCTTCCTTCCGGGACTTCATCGGGTCTCCCAGGTTGCCGTCTGTTCCCCTTGTCTGACATGCCATGCTCTTCGACCCCGGAGAAGCCGGGGAGCACTTGCCTTGCGCGCTACCCAGTGGTGACTTCCGCGCAGTTAACCGCGTCGTCCTTCTCGTTTGCTGCCTTCGAGGCTCTATCACTTCAGCTTGCGCTTACGGCCTGTCATCTCGATCACCCTGTGCTTACCCTTTGGGATCGCTCCCGCCGAGCCAGAGTTCTCTACCCGGTGGCTGGCCTGCCTTCCGGAACGGGATTTCCACCCGTTGAAACATCACGACCTTGCCTGGCCGCACTAGCTATTCAGCCCCCTCCCCCTCTGGAGGGTTGGGGAGGGGGTGGCCTAATAAATTCGGAGCGTTATCCACAACCGCCCTCCCCCCAACCCCCTCCCAGAGGGAGGGGGAGTGAACGGAAACCCCGAATCGCGCAAAGGATGGCAACGTAGCCGTCTCGAACGATGAGGGGACAGGTCCTGCATGGTAGCAATATCGGGGGCTATCGGCCCTCGCTTCGCTCTCCATGGCTGGCAGTGTTTGTATCACCCGAGCACGGCATGTTTTCTAAACAAGGCTAGAAGCTGCTCCAGGTGATACTCCAGATGGGAGGCCAACTTTTCGGCCGGCATATTGGAATCGACCAACCCCACCAGGTCACCTCCGGGCTTGAAGTCTTCCAGAAGCATCTGAAGCAGTTTATTTTTATCTGTATTCCCATCAAGGTATCTGATGACACGTACCGCAAAGGGGTCCAGATTGATGCTGACATGGTGAATAGTAGGAATATGGCTGTCGCCGCGTGAGATACCCTGGCGAACCACCGCCTCCATTTGCCATTCTTTCAGGCCAATGGTTGTGTTCAGCATATCCATTGGTCTCGCATGAATGATGCCCATCGCATAAAGCGCAAACATTTCATTGAGCATCTCATCTTCCTGCCCCGCAAAAAAATCGCCACCGTCGCTACGTACCCATTTTGCCGCCCGACCCAGCAGTTCTGTAAAAGGGACTGGCGTTGGAAAGCGTTCTGCCAACAGGGCTATGCCTGCCTTGGTTAGAGGATGGGCAACGTCATGCTTTTGGCCTTCTTGATGCATGAAAGGCGCCGGTTTGTTTCGACGAAGATCCAGCTTTCGCGGCGGCCGTAGATCGGCTATCCAGGCAAAGCCGCGTAACTGTTCAAAATCCGGTATGCGAGAGGGTTGCAAGGCCTTATGGCACAGCAGACTTTGATGGAAGTTTCGGTTCAATAAAAAATCAACCTGCTGTAACCGTTCTATGGGATCGCGAATAGGGCTCAGAAGGCTTTCAGCCCTTTCTCCCAGATAGCCTGGGAAGACGAGTGCCAAATCAATATCGCAGATATAGTCCAGCCCCTGACTATTTGCCTCACGGATAAAATCTTGCAGCAATATGGGTTCGTTATAGGTTTCCAGATACTCGTGATAGAGATAGCTTGGATGTGATTTACGTATGCGATCGATTTCAACTTTCAAATAGTCGATATGGGCTGCCTCCAGCCCTTCCGATGCCTCATCGAGGAAATGCAGGTAATTTTGCGCGGCTTCCAGTTTGGCGAGAGGCGATTGGATATCACGGACTTGATACAGCAGCATATCGCGCAACATCCCTCGCATACGCCATCCCGGATAACTGTTGTAGCTGATATAGGCAACGCCCTTGGGACTGAGTAACTGTGAAGAGAGTTCCATTATCCGGGCGCGGACCAGGGGTGGCGACCAGGAATACACACCATGAGTGATGATGTAGTCGAAACGCATCCCCTCATCTTGCAGATCGAGTAGATTCGCCTGCTTAATTTCACAGTTCTTCAAACCCAGTTCGGCAATGCGGGATGCACCTTCCTGCGCCTGATTGGGAGACAGCTCTATGCCCAGAAAATAGCTATCCGGCAAACGCGCTGCCATGGGTATTAGGTTTCCCCCGCTGGCGCACCCGAATTCAAGAACCTTGCAACTTGTTGGCGGAACGGAATCGACCCCGTACAAACGGGCAAGACAGGCCAGGTGTCCAGGATGAGTGTCGGGCAAGGTGGTCGATTCGTATGGGATCGCGTCGTAGCTATCTGCGGCACTCATTGTCATCTCCACGGGCAAACACTTGGGTTGCGGCAATCATCGCCTATCAATCGATGGAAATATACAGCCACATGGAAGGCGCATTTTGGGCTTTAGGCGCCGGCTCGGTTTGAACTGCTGCCTCTTTCCGAGGAAAGTGATTGAGGACACCGAAGCCCCTTGCTGAAGCGGCCAACAGATGCCGGTCCGCCAATTGATCCAGCTCAACTAAAGGATTGAGAGATGCAATAGTGGGTATTGAATATCAAAAAACCGCTGGTTAGGATCGCTCAAATGTTTTCACAGCATTACGCAGGAAGCACCCGAATATTTTACCAGGGAAACGCCACCTGCTGGCTGGGGCAAGTGCTGGACCGGAATGGCTCGAACTCGGCAATGATGGAGATCCACTATGGGCGGTGTGCGGCAGACTGAAAGCGCGAGCAACCCGGCTGATGATCAGGGTCAGCCGCGAACGCGCATGGTGACTATCTCCATCATGGGGAAGCGTGCCCAGGTGCCCGAGGATGCAACCATCATGCGGGCCATCGAGCACAGCGGCCAGCAGATCATCCGGGGCGCCGGCTGCCGCGAGGGTTTCTGCGGCGCCTGCGGTACCCTCTACCGCCTGCCGGGCGACTACCGCATCCATACCGGCCTGGCCTGCACCACCCTGGTCCGGGAGGGCATGTCCCTCTCGCAGATCCCTTCGGTCCCCCTGGAAAAGGCGGTCTACGATCTGGAGCAACTCAGCCCCGACGTGGACTGCATCAAACGCCTCTATCCGGCCACCTTCCGTTGCGTCGCCTGCGGCACCTGCAACAAGGCCTGTCCCCAGGGCTTACAGGTCATGGACTACATCCAGGCGGCCATGCGCGGCGATATCGCCGAACTCATGGAACTCTCCTACGACTGTGTCGCCTGCGGCCTCTGCGCCCTGCGCTGTCCCGCCGAGATCATCCAGCACAAGGTCGGCATCCTCGGCAAGCGCCTCTACGGCCGCTATCTGCGCAAGGAGAGCCCCGAGCTGGACGCCCGTTTGCAAGAGCTGAAGGCGGGCCGGTTCGACGGCGAGTATGCCGAATTGATGTCCCTGGGCGGGGAGGCCCTGAGCGATCGCTATTATGCGCGGGACATGGAGCAGTAGATCCAATCCCAGTGTCCGACCCCGTCGATCCGTGGAGGAGCGAATGTATCCGGATTACTTGAAGGCCTCGCTTGAAAAGGTGGACCAGACCCGCCCCAGACGGCTGGAACTCGCCAAGAGCGGCAAGCCGGTCTATCCGCCCATGAACGCGGCGGAGCGGGAGGATGTGCTCTCCAAGTTCCACCCCGACTCCGCCGCCGATGCCCGCCGTCCGATCCGCATCGGCCCCAATCAGGGCGAGACCC
The DNA here is from genome assembly GCA_018812525.1 of Gammaproteobacteria bacterium. Classification (GTDB taxonomy): domain Bacteria; phylum Pseudomonadota; class Gammaproteobacteria; order Chromatiales; family Chromatiaceae; genus YD12-FULL-61-37. Next base: position 22,975 of record JAHJDE010000007.1, on the reverse strand, counting down.
TCACCACCGAGATATCGGAACTCCTGGAGGCCCACTCCATGGTCGATCCGGCGCGGATGGCGCCCCATCTCGCCAAGCCCGACTATGAGACCGATCTCCTGATCATCGGCGGCGGCGGGGCCGGCTGCTGGGCCGCCATCACCGCCATGAAGAACGGCATCAACTCCCTGATCGCCACCAAACTGCGCCTGGGCGATGCCAACTCCATGATGTCCGAGGGGGGTATGCAGGCAGCGGTCTCGCCCACCGACTCCCCGGCCCGCCACTACCTGGATGCCATCGGCGGGGGCCACTTCGACAACAAGCCCGAGCTTGTGCGCGCCCTGACCGAGGACGGCCCGGATGTGGTCCGGGCGCTGGAGAATCTGGGCGTCATGTGGGACAAGATGGAGGACGGCTCACTCCAGGTCCTGCACGGGGGTGGCACCTCACGTCGGCGTATGGTCTCCTGCCGTGACTACATCGGCGCCATCATCATGCGCACCCTGATGGACGAGGTGGAGAACCACCCGGACAAGATCAGCGTGCGCGAATTCGAGCCGGCCGTGGAGCTGTTGCTGGACGACCAGGGGCGGTGCGCCGGGGCCATCCTCTACAGCCTCGACACCGAGCAGTTCCTGGTGGTCCGGGCCAAGGCGACGGTGATTGCCACGGGCGGCTTCGGCCGGCTGCATATCCGGGGATTCGCCACCACCAACCACTACGGCGCCACCGGCGACGGGCTGGTCATGGCCTACCGGGCCGGGGCCAACCTCAGGTTCATGGACTCGGTCCAGTACCACCCCACCGGGGCCATCTATCCCGAACAGATCGCCGGTTTCCTCATCACCGAGAAGATCCGTGGCGCCGGCGGACAGCCCCTGAACAAGCATGGCGAGCTGTTCGTCTTCCCGCGCGAACCGCGCGACGTGGAGAGCGCCGCCATCATCCGTGAGTGCGCCGCTGAACGGGGCAACGGCGTCGACACCGCCGCTGGCCGCACCGGGGTCTGGCTCGACTCGCCGATCATCGACCAGATCCACGGCGAGGGCTATACAAGGCATCAATTCCCCGGCATGTGCCGCGCCTTCGATCGCTACGGCATCGACATCACCAAGCGGCCGATGCTGATCTATCCCTCTCTGCACTACCAGAACGGCGGAATCGAGATCAACGAACGCTGCGAGACCAACATCCCCGGCCTCTTCGTCGCCGGCGAGGCATCAGGTGGGGTCCATGGCCGCAACCGGCTGATGGGCAACTCCGTGCTCGACTACAACGTCTTCGGCCGCCGCGCCGGCAAATACGCCAGCGAATACGCCAAGTCGGCCAGGCTCGGCAGCCTCAGCCTGGCGCATGTGACGGCCTACGCCAGGGAGATGGTGGATGCGGGGATCGAGAGCGACCTGACCTCCCCCGTCATCCTCCCTTCCTATACCCCGGAGGACGTACGGCTCCAGCAGATGGCCCGCCTGGGCAACATTCCGGCCCGCCACTCCCTGTTACGGAGCCGGATCGGTTGCGGTTGCGGCGGGAAGGAAGCCAAATGACCCTGCGCATCTCCCGCAGCCAGGTTCAGAGCGGCTTCACCGCCAGGGTGCAGCGCCTTGCCGACCAGAATCTCATGGCCTGCTATCAATGCGGCAAGTGTTCCGCCGGCTGTCCCATGGCCGCCTACATGGACATCCTGCCCAACCAGATGATCCGGTTGGCGCAACTGGGCCAGGAGGAGACCCTGCTCAACGCCGAGGCGATCTGGCTCTGCGTCTCCTGCATGACCTGCAACACACGCTGTCCCAAGGGGGTGCGGATCGCTGAACTGATCGAGTCCCTGCGCCAAGTGCGGCTGCGCGCCCGCCAGGATCACTTGCAAGTGGACCGCCTCTCCCCGGAGACGCTCCAGGCCGTCCCGCCCATTGCCCTCATCGGCAGCATGCGCAAGTTCACCTCGTAGGCCGCCCATGAAGCTCAGCTACTACCCCGGTTGCACCCTCAAGAATCACGCCCGAAATTTCGAGGACTCCACCCTGTTCGCCATGGGGCGGCTCGGGGTGGAGGCGGTGGAACTGAAGCGCTGGAACTGCTGCGGCACTGTCTATTCCCTCTCCGCCGACGACCTGATGCGCCAGGTGGCGCCGATCCGCAACCTGCTCCGGGCCAGGGAGTCGGGCCACGACCGGCTCATGACCGGTTGCGCCATGTGCTTCAACACCCTCAAGCGGGCCAACAACCGGGTCCGTTCACGGCCGGAGGACCTGGAGCGCATGAACGCCTTCATGTACGACGAGCCGCTCGACTACCGGGGGGACGTGGACGTGCTCCACGTCCTGGAGGTGGTGCGCGACCAGATCGGCTTCGACGCCCTGCGCAAGCAGGTGGTCAGGCCCCTGGAGGGGCTCAAAGTGGCCTGCTACTACGGCTGCCTGCTGGTGCGGCCCAGGGAGGTGGGCATCGACGACTGCGAGAACCCGACCCTGCTGGAGAATCTGGTGACGGCCCTGGGGGGGGAGCCGGTCGATTTCAGCCACAAGACCGAGTGCTGTGCCGCCTATCAGACCCTCGACAAGCCCGAGATCGTCGCCGACAGGACCTATCAGATCCTGGGGGCAGCCCGTGGACAGGGGGCGGACTTGGTCGCCGTGAGCTGCCCCCTCTGTGCCTTCAACCTGGATCAGCGTCAGGATCTGACTTTGAAACGCCACCCGGACTTCCTGGGCCTGCCGGTCATGTACTTCTCCCAACTCATGGCCCTGGCCCTGGGCGGCGGCGAACCGGAGCTGCGGCTCGATTTCCATCACAACCCTCCCGGTCCCCTGCTGGCCGGGAAGGGCCTGCTTTGAGGGGCGCGGCGATGGCATTCGGCAAGATCAAGAACGTTACCGGCATCGTCACCATTAACAAGAACTGGTGCAAGGGCTGCGGCTTTTGTGTCGGTTTCTGCCCGACCAACGCCCTGGCCATGTCGGACGAATACAACGCCAAGGGCTACCACCCGCCCTACGTCAAGACGCCGGAGGATTGCCGCAACTGCGATTTCTGTCAGTCGATCTGCCCGGAATTCGCCATCTACGTCAACCGCAAGGCAGAACCAGAGGAGAATGAGCATGCGTAAGAGTGCCGCCGATCCGAAAGGCGTCCTTTCGGGGTCCCACTTCCTCGACGGCGACCACGCCCTCGCCGAGGGGGCCTTGGCGGCCGGCTGCCGTTTCTTCGCCGGCTACCCCATCACCCCTTCCACCGAGACGGCGGAACGCTTCGCCGAGCGCTGTCCCGCCGTCGGCGGCCTCTTCATCCAGATGGAAGACGAGATCGCCTCCGTCGCAGCCCTTATCGGCGCCGCCTGGGGCGGGCAGAAGGTGATGACGGTGACCTCCGGCCCCGGCTTCTCCCTGATGATGGAGAACATCGGCCTGGCCGTCATGACCGAGACCCCCATGGTGATCGCCAATGTGCAGCGTGCCGGCCCCTCCACCGGCCTGCCGACCCTCCCGGCCCAGCAGGACATGATGCAGGTGCGCTGGGGTTCCCAGGGTGACTACCGGGTGATCGCCCTCTGTCCCGACTCCCCTCAGGAGTGCTTCGACCTGGCGGTCGAGGCCTTCAACCTCTCCGAGACCTACCGGGTGCCGACCTTCATCATGACCGACGAGACCGTCGGCCACATGCACGAGAAGGTCGTGATCCCGCCCGCCGACCAGATCGGGGTGGTGGGGCGCAACTGGTACCAGGGCCCCAAGGCCGACTACCGCCCCTACCAGTTCACCGGCAAGGATGTGGCCCCCATGGTCAAGGCGGGCGACGGCTACCGCTTCCACATTACCGGCCTGACCCACGACGAGCGCGGCTACCCCAACCTCACCGTGGAGCAGAACGAGAAGGTGGTCACCCACCTGATCGAGAAGATCGATTCCAACGCCGACCGGATCATCCGCCTGGATGAGGATGAAATCGAGGGCGCCGAGGTGGTGGTCATCTCCTACGGCATCACCTCCCGGATCGCCTCCCGCGCCGTGCAACTGGCCCGCGAGGCCGGCATCAAGACCGGCTCCCTGCGCCTGATCACCATCTGGCCCTTCGCCGAGAAGCGGATCGCCGAGCTGGCGGGCAAGATCAAGGGCTTCGTCGTTCCCGAAATCAACTACGGCCAGATGGTGCGAGAGGTCGAGCGTAGCGCGGCCGGTCAGTGCAAGGTGGTGGGCGTGGGCCACTGCGGCGGCGCGGTCCATGACCCCGAAGAGATCCTCGCGGCGATTCAGGAGGCAGCCAAATGAGAACCCATCTCGCGCAAAGACGCAAAGGCGCCAGGGATGCAAGGAGAGGGGTTGCTACCGCTTTCTGTTCAACGGTTGATGCTATCGATTTACGGTCTCTTTCTTCTACTTGGCGTCTTGGCGCCTTTGCGCGAGAAATGGGGGGTTCGCAATGAACATGAACGATCAGACCTTCCGCGTGGAAAGCCCCATGGCCGAGTTTCTGCGCATGGAGCGCATGCCCCACATCTGGTGCCCCGGCTGCGGCATCGGCACCGTGGTCAACTCCTTCGCCGAGGCGGTGAAGAAGAGCAATATCGACATGGACAAGCTGGCGGTGGTTTCCGGCATCGGCTGTACCGGCCGGGTCGCGGGCTACGTCAAGCTCGACTCCCTGCACACCACCCACGGCCGCGCCATCCCTGTGGCCACTGGCCTCAAGCTGGCCAATCCCGAACTCAAGGTGGTGGTGGTCAGCGGCGACGGCGACCTCTTCGGCATCGGCGGCAACCACTTCATCCACGCCGCCCGCCGCAACATGGACATAGTCGTTATCTGCGTCAACAACTTCACCTACGGCATGACCGGCGGCCAGTTGACCCCGACCACGCCCCAGACGGCCAACGCCTCCACCACCCCCTACGGCAACTACGAATACCCCTTCAGCCTGCCGTTTCTGGCCGATGCCTGCGGCGCCACCTATGTGGCGCGCTGGACCTCGCTGCACGCACGCAACATCACCAAGTCGATCCGCGAGGCCTTCAACCACAAGGGCTTCTCCTTCATCGAGGTGATCGCCCCCTGCACCACCCTCTATCAGCGCCGCAACCGTCTGGGTGATGGCCTGGATGCCCTCAACTACTACAAGGAGGAGGCCGAGGTGGGGCAGGAAATCGATACCCGCGACGTGGGCATCGACTTCCAGTCCGAGATCCGCATGGGCCGTTTCGTCAAGCGCGACAAGCCCACCTACTACGAGGCGGTCAACGAGCGCTACGCCAATGTCCTTGGCGACGACTACCAGCTCTACGGCATGAGCAAGCCGGAGCGCGAGGAGAAGGCCCGCCGCGAGGCGGAGGAACGTATCCGGATGCAGGCACTGCTGGAGGAGGAAGAGGCACGGCTGTTGGCCGAGGACATCGGCACCGACGAGGAGGGGGTCTAGGTGACCATGTTTAACCGCAAAGGGCGCGAAGGAACACAAAGGAATTCAGGTATCCGCATGGATTCATGCTGTTGTGTCGAAGCCACGGAACACAGCCTGGTCAGTGGCAGGCGTAACAAGCCACATTACTCGGGACATCAGCGAAGGGTGCGGTTCGCAAACTCAGCGGCACCCTACAGATTTCGCATTGCAACAGTTTTCCTTGCGCCCCTTTGCGTCCTTTGCGGTTCCAGGAAAGAGGTAACTAGCCATGCATGAGGTGCGCTTCTCCGGTTTCGGTGGCCAGGGGATCGTCCGATGCGCCCTGATCACCGGCAAGGCGCTGGCGATGTATGACGACAAATACGCCACCATGACCCAGAGCTTCGGCCCCGAGGCGCGGGGCGGGGCGTGCAGCTCCCAACTGGTTGTGTCCGAGAGCCGGGTCCAGTACCCCTACGTCACCGAGCCCGGCGTGCTGGTCGCCCTCTCCCAGGATGCCTACAACAAGTACGAGCCCCAGTTGCGCGACGGCGGCATCCTCATCTATGAGGAGAATCTGGTCAAACCGATCGGGGATACCGGGCGTACCCAGGTCTATCCGGCGCCGGTGACCCGTTTCGCCGAGGAGCTGGGCAACCGGCTCTTTGCCAACCTGGTCACCCTGGGCGTCTTCACCGCCATCACCCGGATCGTCACCCCCGATGCCATGAAGAAGGCTCTGCCGGGCCTGGTGCCGGACCGTTTTCTCCCGGTCAACATCAAGGCCTTCGACCGGGGCTATGAATACGGCCTTGAATTGCTGGAGAGGCATCCACTCGCTCGTGGGGTCGCGCCATGACCAGACGTACCGGGGTCTTTGTCTGCCACTGCGGCAAGAACATTGCCGCCACGGTCAACGTTAAAAAGGTCGCGCAAGAGCTGGCCAAGGACGAGGGTGTCTTTTTCTCCGAGGACTATGTCTACATGTGCTCGGACCCCGGCCAGGGGGCGGTGATTGACGCCATCAAGAAGAACAACCTCGATGGCATGGTCATCTCCTGCTGTTCGCCCAACCTGCATGAAAAGACCTTCCGCGATGCCTCCGAACTGGGCGGCCTGAACGGCTTCCAGTGCGAGATCGCCAATATCCGTGAACAGTGTGCCTGGGTCCATAAGGATATCGGCAAGGCCACCGAGAAGGCCCTCAAGATAACCCGCGCGGCGATCAAACGGGTCCAGCGCAATCAACCCCTGGAGCCCATCGGCGTCCCGGTGACCCGCCGCGCCCTGGTGGTCGGCGGCGGCATCGCCGGCATCCAGGCCGCCCTGGATCTGACCGATGCGGGCCTGGATGTCATATTGGTCGAGAAGCAGGCCACCATCGGCGGCAACATGATCAAGCTGTCGGAGACCTTCCCGACCCTGGACTGCTCCCAGTGCATCCTCTCGCCCAAGATGGTCGCGGTCTCCAAGAATCCCAAGATTCGGCTCATGACCCAGAGCGAGGTCGAGAGTGTTTCGGGCTTCGTCGGCAACTTCAGGGTCCGGATCAAGACCAAGGCACAGTATGTGGACCCGGAACAGTGCAAGATCTGCGACGACTGCACCGCGGTCTGCCCGGTGGCGGTGCCGAACCAGTTCGACCAGGGCCTGACCAACCGCCGCGCCATCTACATCCCCTTTGCCCAGGCGATCCCGGCCAGCTTCAACCTGGACGAAGAGGCCTGCCTCGGCCTCAATCCGGTGGTCTGCGGCAAGTGCGAAGAGGTCTGCGAGGCCGGGGCCATCGATTACGACCGCAAGCCGACAGTGACCGAAGAAGACGTGGGCGCCATCATCGTCGCCACCGGCTTCGACCTCTATGGCATGGACAAGCTGGGCGAATACGGCGCCGGCCGTTACAAGGATGTGCTGGACGGACTCCAGTTCGAACGCCTCTGCTCGGCCTCGGGAGCCACCGGGGGCCATGTGCTGCGGCCATCGGACCACAGGGTGCCGAAGGAGGTGGTCTTCATCCAGTGCTCCGGCTCCCGCGATCCGGAGAACCACTGCGCCTACTGCTCCAAGATCTGCTGCATGTACACGGCCAAGCACGCGACCCTCTACAAGCACCATGTCCCCGACGGCCAGGCCTACATCTTCTATATCGACATCCGCTCGGGCGGCAAGGGCTACGAGGAGTTCGTGCAGCGCACCATGGAGAACGACGGCGTTGTCTATCTGCGCGGACGGGTCTCCAAGGTCTATCAGAAAGACGGCAAGCTCAGGGTGCTGGGGGTCGATACCCTGACCGGCACCAATGTGGAGATCGACGCCGACATGGTGGTCCTGGCCCAGGCCATGCAGCCCTCCAAAGGGACGGCCGAGATTGCCAAGACCCTGAAGATCGGCCGCGACAAGGACGGCTTCCTGGCCGAGGCCCATCCCAAGCTGAAGCCGGTGGAGAGCGTCACGGCGGGCATCTATCTGGCCGGGGCCGCCCAGGGTCCGAAGGACATCCCCGAAACCGTGAGCCAGGCCAGCGCCGCCGCCGGCAAGGTCATCGCCCTGCTCTCCAAGGCGGAGCTGGCCCACAGCCCGGCCGTGGCCAGGGTGCGGGAGCCCTGGTGCACGGGCTGCGAGATGTGCGTGGACGCCTGTCCCTTCGAGGCCATCGAGCTGGTGGCCGGCAAGGCCAGGGTCAACGAGGTGCTGTGCGAGGGCTGCGGCTCCTGCTCTGGGGTCTGCGTGCGCTCCGCCATCGACGTGAAGAACGTCACCCAGCTCCAGATTCACGAAATGATCAGCGCCATTCTGGCTTAGGGGAGGTTGATTCAGGTGTCGGATCCATCGCAAGAACCGCAGAAATTCGAGCCGCGCATCGTGGCCTTCCTCTGCAAATGGTGCTCCTCAGCCGGCAGTGACCTGGCCGGGGTCTCGCGCCTCCAGTATTCGCCGAACGCCACGCCCATCACCATCCCCTGCTCGGGCTCGGTATCGCCCCTGTACATACTCTCCGCCTTCAACAAAGGGGCCGACGGGGTGCTGGTCTCGGGCTGCCACCCCGGCGACTGCCACTATATGGAGGGCAACTATCTGGCCCGCCGCAAGCTCTATCTGGTGAAGGAGCTGCTCCAGTTCGTCGGCCTGGAGCCGGACCGCTTCCGCATGTCCTGGGTCTCGGCCGCCGAGGGGGCCAAGTTCGCCCAGGTGGTGGACGGCTTCGTCAAGGATATCCGTACCCTCGGTCCACAGAACAGGCTCAGACGCTGATGGTCAATCCAAAAGAGATTCGCGACTACGCCGCCGGCCTGCTGGAACAGGGGCGGGTCAAGTCCGTGATCGGCTACCGTCGAGGGACCGCCGGCTGTTTCGCCGAGCCCTGCACCCTCACCGAGCCGGGCGAGGCCGGTTCCCTGGTCTGGGATCCTACCTGTCTCAATAACCTGGCCCTCTATCTGGTCAAGGACCGCAAGCAGCAGGCGGCCTCCAGGACCCCGGACAGGCGCCCCATCGGCATCGTCGCCAAGGGCTGCGATAGCCGCGCCGTCGCAGTGCTCTTGCAGGAGAACTACTTCAAGCGCGAGGAGGTGGTGGTCATCGGCGTCTCCTGCGAGGGGACGGGGGTGGTCGATCCGCGCAAACTCAAGAACAGCCTCAAGGGCAGGTCTGCCCTCAAGGTCGAATTCGGCGGCGGGGAGAGCATCAGGATCACCACCCGCGCTGGCGAGTCCGAGCTGCCGGCCCGCGAGGTCCTGGCCGACCGCTGCCTCGAATGCCGCGAGGCTACGCCGAAGCTGCACGATGTCCTCTTTGGCGAGAGCCTGGCGGAACGCGGCTACGACGCGCCCTTCCGCGCCGTCAAGGCGGCGGAGGCCACCTCCGGGGAGGCGCGCTGGGCGACCTGGCAGCACCACTTCGACCGCTGCCTGCGCTGTTTCGCTTGCCGTTCGGTCTGCCCCCTGTGCTACTGCCCCGAGTGCGTGGTGGACAGCACCAGCTTCGTGATCACACCCCAGACCAGCGCCGAGGAGAAGGCGAATCGTATCCGCTGGTGCGAGCGCTCCGCCAATACGGCCGAGAGCGCCCTCTACCACCTGACGCGGGCCATACACCTGGCCGGCCGCTGTGTCGATTGCGGCGAGTGCGAGCGGGTCTGTCCGGTCAATATCCCCCTGCGGCTGCTCAACACCAAGCTGGAGATGGAGGCCTTCGAACAGTTCGATTACCAGGCCGGGCGCGACTACGACCGGCCCGCCCTGATCTCGTCCTTCCGGGACGAGGATCCCAACAGCTTTATCAGGTAGCTCCATGGAAAAGATCCTAGCGAAGGAAAAACTCCGCGACTGGGTCGCCAGCCTCCAGGGCTGCGAGGTGCATGGCCCCGCCTTTGCGGATGCGGTGTGGAACTATGCCAAGGCCGAGGGTGATATCGACCTCAGGCATACCAACACCGTCGGCTCGGTCAAGGCCTTCGCCTTCCCCCAGCGCGAGGTCTTCTTCCGCTTTGAGCACAAGCGGGGGGAACGGCCAAGCCTGGTTCCGACCCTGCCCGAACCGCGGCCCACGGTGGTCTTCGGCGTGCGGCCCTGCGACGGCCGGGGCATGCCGCGTAACGACACCGTCTTCAGTAAGGAGTTCAAGGACCCCTACTACTGGGCGCGCCGCGACAAGCTGATCCTGGTTGGCCTGGCCTGCATCGAGCCCCACTCCCCCAACTGCTTCTGTCAGGCGGCCGGCGGTTCCCCCTGCTCCGAGGAGGGACTGGACATCCTCATGACCGACCTGGGTGACCGCTACCACGTCAGGGGGGTCACGGCCAAGGGGATCGAAGTCATGGAACGGGGCCGCGATGCCTTCAAGGAGGCATCCGGCGGTGATCAGGCAGCGGTGGCGAAGGCCCATGAAGCAGCCTGCAAAGAGCCCCAGCGTACCTTTGGCGACCTGGTAGCCATCCCCGATGCCATCCGCCGCAACTTCGAGGCACCTCTTTGGGACGAAATGGCCCGGCACTGCATCGGCTGCGGCATCTGCACCTTCCTCTGCCCCACCTGTCACTGCTTTGATATCAATGACGAGGTCAGTTCACCGGGCAAAGGTGAACGGGTGCGCACCTGGGACAACTGCCAGTTCCCCGACTTCACCCTGCACACCTCGGGACACAATCCGCGCGATAACCTGGGGATGCGCCTGCGCCAGCGGGTCAGCCACAAGTTCCTCTATTTCGTCGAGAACCACCAGACCCAGCAGTGCACCGGCTGCGGCCGCTGCATCAGCGAGTGTCCGGTCGGGATCGACATCGCCGCAGTCCTGGAGAGGGTGAGCCAATCATGATGGACAACATCTATCTGCCGAAGATCGGCCGTATCGCCGGTATCGAAGAGGAGACCCAGGGGGGCCGGGCCATCAAGACCTTCAAGGTGGAGTTCCCCGACGGCGATGGGTTTGAACATGCCTGCGGCCAGTGCGCCATGCTTTCCATCTTCGGCCGGGGGGAGTCGATGATCTCCATCGCCTCCTCGCCCCTGGTCAAAGACTACAAACAATTCAGCATCATGCGGATGGGGCGGGTCACCACTGCCTTCCACGAGGCCCGAATCGGCGACCTGATCGGTATCCGCGGCCCCTACGGCAATCAATTTCCCCTGGACGACTGGAAGGGGAGGGACCTGGTATTCATCGGCGGGGGCGTGGGTCTGGCGCCGATTTGGCCTGTAATTCAAACAGCGGTAGCCAGACGCGAGGAATTCGGTAAAATCACGGTCTTTTATGGTGCACGCACCTCCCGCGACATCATGTACAAGGCCGACTTCGAGCGGCTAAAAGGATCCGCGGATGTGCAGCTTTCGGTGGATGCGCCGGAAGCGGGCTGGCCGGCCTATGTCGGCTTCGTCCCAGCCAATCTGATGGACAAGGCGCCGTCGCCCGACAATGCCATCGCCGTGACCTGCGGTCCGCCGATCATGATCAAGTTCGTGATCCAGAACCTGGGCCAACTGGGGTTCGCCGATGAGCAGATATACACGACCATCGAAAACAAGATGAAGTGTGGCGTGGGCAAGTGCGGCCGTTGCAATGTGGGCAAGGATTATGTCTGCGTCAAGGGGCCGGTCTACTCCTGGGCCGAACTCAAATCCTTGCCGCAAGAATATTAGCCAAGCGCCAAACGAATCTATCCATTCAACGGGCCGATGCTGGGGTTATGCCCCCCAGCATCGGCCTGGGGGGTGGAATTGTTTTTTTTGTCTTTGAAACCATTAATAAGGGGATAGATGTAATGAACATCACTGGATTGCGCCACGGCGCCAAACTCCTCGATCTCGTCGGTTTTCCTCGGTCCGAGGTGCTGGGACCGGAGGCGAGCGACCAAGAGATCAAGGCCTTGATCGAACGCTGTGGCTCCGTCTTCATCAAACCCATATTCAAGGGCGGCGTCGGCAAGAAGGGCAAGTCCGGCCTGCTGGGCCGCGCCAGCGACCTGGCCGCCGCTATGAAGGAGAAGGAGCGGCTCTATTTCGCCGAGCACTTCCATAACAACACAATGGCCAAGGCCGAGGGCGTGACCTTCGAGGGCGCCGTACCCGCCGAGTTCGAGATCTACTTCTCCCTGACCGACAGCACCGAGTTCCGCGCCCCGACCATCACCATCACCCACCACGGTGGCATGGATATCGAGGAACTGACGCCGGACATGATCGCCCGCGTCCCCTTCGATCCCCTGACCGGCCTGAAGGGTTTCGTCATCTCCAACGCCCTCCGTAGCATCAGCGCCCCCAGCGAGCTGATCAGCCCCCTGGTGCAGCACCTGCCCAAGCTGTGGGACCTGTTCCACCAGTACGGCATGACCACCCTGGAACTGAACCCGATCCGCATGAGGTCCGACGGCAAGGGCCGCCTGACCCCCGTCGCCTGCGACTTCAAGTGCTCCTTCGACGGCGACGACCCCAACGTGGCCCGCCTCGGCTTGCCGGACGACCTGGATACCTCCAGCTACTCCAACTTCGAGCAGGAGGTGAACTCCCTGCGCACCTATCAGGGCCAGTCGGATGTCTTCGTCATCAACGAGCAGGGCACCATCACCGCCATGACCTTCGGCGGCGGCGCCAACGCCCTGGTGACCGAGCTGCTGGGCGACGCGGCCACCATCTCCTCCGACTTCGGCGGCAACCCGCCCTATTCCAAGATGCACGACATCAGCCGCATCGTGTACAAGTACTGGCTGAACCAGTCCAACGTGCTCTTCATCATCGGCGGCAAGGCCAACAACACCGACATCTTCGAGACCTTCCGCGCCATGGCCGACGCCCTGCGCGACCACTTCAACGCCTATGGCGCCCAGCCGCTCTATGTGGTCATTGGCCGCGGCGGCCCCAACCTGATCCGTGGCATGTCCTACATGAAGGACACCCTGGACGCGCTGGGCGTGCCCTACCAGATGTTCGGCTTCGATTCGGCCATGAGCGAGGTGGTCAACTACGCCCAGGCGGCCGACGACTGGATGAAGAACGGCGGGCGCGAGATCGTTGCCAAGCGAATGGGGATTCAGGCTTGAGCCCTGAGGCTTGAGGCTTGAGACCTAAAGCCTAAAGCCTAAAGCCTAAAAAAAGATCTCCCTAACCAAATTTTTTCTACGCAGCCGACAACGGACTGCGCAAGAACGAGGAAACCATCATGCATCCACAAGGCGTAGCAGCTTTTCCCCACTTCTTCGTGGGCGTCGACTCCCTGGCCGAACTGGCCACCAAGGAAGACAGCGTTTGCGTCCTCAACATCACCGGCGGCGAGAGCCGCACCGTGACCCCTGTGAGCCACATCTATTCCGGCGGCAATATCGTCTGTGGCACAGCCCCCGGCCGTTCCGGCTCGGTGGTGAAGACCTCCGCCGGCGAGATTCCGGTCTATGACAACGCGGCCGAGGCCTACAACGCCGGTCATCGCTTCAATACCGTGGTGGTCTATCTGCCCCCCTCCGGCGTGCGCGACGGCGTCATCGAGGCGGTGCGCGTCAACCCCGACCTGAAGAAGATCGTCATCCTCACCGAGAAGGTGCCGGTCCGTGAGGCGCGCATCATCCGCGCCATCGGCCAGATGCGCGGCATCGACATCTTCGGCGCCAACTGCCTGGGGATCGCCGATGCCCACAACCACATCCGCATCGGCGGCGCCCTGGGCGGCAGCGCCCCGGAAGAGTCCCTGATCCCCGGTACCGTGGCCATCTATTCCAACTCTGGCAACTTCACCACCACCATCGCCGTCTATCTGGCGACCGCCGGCTGGGGTACCACCGTTTCGCTCTCATCCGGCAAGGATGTCTACATCCACTACGCCGCGCCCGAGTGGACCCACGCCTTCCATAACGACGACCGTTCCAAGGCCGCCGTGATGTACATCGAGCCGGGCGGTTATTACGAGCATGACCTTAGATTCGAAAAGCCCGTGGTCGCCTGCGTGGTGGGCCGTTGGAAGGCCAAGCTGACCAAGGCCTGCGGCCACGCCGGCGCCATCGCCGGTTCCGGCGACAACGCGCTGGCCAAGGAAGAGTGGTTCATGGAGAAGTTCGGCGTCGATGCCCTCTTCACCCCGGACAATCCCGTCTGCACCGCCAAGGGTGCCGTGGTCACCAACATCGCCCACATCCCCGCCGCCATGACCGCGGTAATGGCGAAGAACGGCGCCCAGCCCGACTTCGCGCCGGTCGGCGACCTCTCCATGAAGTGCTGGTTCAGCAACACCCAGGGCATCGAACTGCCGGCCCATCTGAATCCACCCGTGGTCAAGGCCCTGGCCCCTTATGATGATCAGATCGCCGCCCTGGGCGAGCAGGTGGGCGTGGTCTTCCCCCGCCAGACCCTGAAGGACGCCTCCGGCGCCTCCATGATGGACCCCAAGACCCAGGTGACCCGTATCCACGGTACCTCCGTACTGGATGCCTCCACCCATACCTTCGAGGAGAACCTGGTCCAGAGCCTGGTCCGCGAATACCCGGACGACAACGGCGCGGCCCTGGCCAACGTGGCCCTGAACGCCTACGTCAACCAAGCCGGCAAGGTGGGCCTGGCGGCAGCCGATGGCTCCCGCGCGGCGGGCAACAGCCCCAACACCGCGTTGGCCGCGGCGGTTGCCATGGTCGGTCCGAAGGAGGTTGCCAAGTCGCGTGAGGTGGCCTCGGCCCTGGTCGCCCTCTTCAAGAAGAGCGGCATGACCGATCCGGGAGAGGCGTTCGACTTCTCCGCCCAACTCGCCGTCGCCGATCCGGCGATATTCGTTGCCCCCGCCGGTCCCAGCAAGTGCTGTGAGATGTCCGCCTCGCGCTGCGAGGCGATGATCGAGGGCATCAAGGCCCGCGGCGCCAAGTCCGTCTTCGTCGATTTCATCCAGGCCCTGGCCGCCAAGCAGGGCGGGCGCGTCGGCTGCGGTGTGCTTCTGGCCGCCATCACCACCCACCTGGGCTGGAAGCCGCTGATGCGGAAGCGCATCAGTGCCATGACGGTGAGCAACCTGCCCTGGCACTTCCGCGTCTTCTCCACGCTGATCGGCTCCGCCGCCAGCAATGCGCAACAGACTATTGGCAGCTTCTGCGGCGTCAAGGACAGCGACTTGATGGCTGACTGGAGCTTCACCGAGACCGCCCACCTGGCGCTGCTGGGCACCCGCCCCGACGCCGAGGCCCTCTACGCCTTCTCGGTGCTGCTGGGACTCATCATCTCCAACGGCCCCGGCACCATCTCCGCCCAAGGCGCCAAGGGCGCGGTCTCGGCCGACGGTCCCGAGTCCCCCGAGCGCGTGCAGATCAACAAGGGCTACATCGGCTTCCTGACCCACACCGGCTATGCCCACGGCGGCAACGGCTTCGAGGCCATCGCCTTCCTGTTGGACCGCTTCCGCGACTCCGGCCTGAAGGACCCTGGCACCGATAACCACGGCCTGGATCTGGGCGCCATGGCCACCGGCTACGCCAAGGAGTACAAGGGCTACAAGGTCAGGGCCAAGGCCGAGGGCAATATCTCCTACGACAAGATCCCCTGCGTCAATCACCCGGTCTTCAAGGACAAGGATGTGAACTACGACCCGCGCGAGGTCTTCGTCGATGACCTGTTCCAGAAGCGTGGCGCCTACAACGTCTTCCATGACTTTTACCACCAGTTGGTGCAGGCCCTCTACAAGACCGGCGTCAGCAGGAACGTCTACTGCGTCAACGTGGACGCCGTGATTGCGGTGATCCTGCTCAAGATGCTGTGGCAGCCCTACGCGGATGGCAAGATCAGCGACGAGACCCTGGAGGCGGCGGCATTCACCACCTTCCTGTTCGGCCGCATGATCGGCTCCGCCGCCGAGATCGACGACCACACCAACCGCGGCCGTAACATGGATACGCGCACGGCCGCATCCAAGTGCGCCTATGTCTCCTGAGTAGGCGTCTGTCCCCCTCCCGTGGGGAGGGGGACTCGAATAATCGTAGGATGGGTCGAGGCACGAGACCCATCGAAAGGCCCGCGAGCCCCGATGGGTTTCGTGCCTCAACCCATCCTACATACTGGATTCGTAGGGAGAGCGAGTAGAGAACCGAAGGTGAGGGCCGCGCCCAAAGCAGAATGCAGCGGACGCCCCCCGAACGGCAAGCCTCTCTCCCGTCTGGCGTTTTGAATTTTTCAAAAATATCGAGGACTTACCATGTCAGAAAAGATCTACTGGACCATCACCGACGAGGCGCCCATGCTGGCGACCTACTCCTTCCTGCCCATCGTCCAGGCCTATACCCAGGGGACCGGGATCGAGGTCGAGCCCCGCGACATCTCCCTGGCGGGCCGCATCATCGCCAACTTTCCCGAGAAGCTGACCGACGCCCAGAAGCAGAGCGACGACCTGACCTGGCTGGGTGAACTGACCCTGAAGCCCGAGGCCAACATCATCAAGCTGCCCAACATCAGCGCCTCCGTGCCCCAGTTGAAGGCCGCCCTCAAGGAATTGCAGTCCCAGGGCTACGACCTACCCGAGTTCCCCGAGAACCCGCAGAACGACGCCGAGAAGGAGATCAAGGCCCGTTACGGCAAAGTGCTCGGCTCCGCCGTGAACCCGGTGCTGCGCGAGGGTAACTCCGACCGCCGCGCCGCCGCTTCCGTCAAAAACTACGCCAGAAAGCACCCGCACCGCATGGGCGCCTGGTCCGCCGATTCCAAGACCCGCGTCGCCCACATGGACGCCAACGATTTCTTCGGCAGCGAGAAGTCCGTGACGGTCCCGGAAGCCACCACGGCCCGTATCGAATTCGTAGGCGCCGACGGCACGGCATCCGTGCTCAAGGACAAGCTCGCCCTCAAGGCCGGCGAAGTGGTCGATTGCTCCGCCATGAACTGCCGCAGCCTGCGCGCCTTCTACGAGAAGCAGATCGAAGCGGCGAAGAACGAGGGCGTGCTGCTGTCCCTGCACCTCAAGGCCACCATGATGAAGATCTCCGATCCCATCCTGTTCGGCCATGCCGTGTCCGTCTTCTTCAAGGATGTGCTCGACAAGCACGCCGCGACCTTCAAGTCCCTGGGCGTGAACCTCAACAACGGTTTCGGCGACCTCATCGCCAAGATCGCCACCCTGCCCGAAGCCGAGCGCGCCGCCATCGAGGCCGACATCCAGGCCTGCTATGACGCCCGTCCCGAGCTGGCCATGGTCAACTCCGACAAGGGCATCACCAACCTGCACGTGCCCTCCGATGTCATCATCGACGCCTCCATGCCGCCCGTGATCCGCGACGGCGGCAAGATGTGGGGCCGCGACGGCAAGCCCAAGGACACCCTGGCGATGATTCCCGACCGCAACTACGCGGGCGTGTTCGAGGCCGTCATCGAGGACTGCAAGAAGAACGGCGCGCTCAACCCGGTCACCATGGGCTCCGTGCCCAACGTCGGCCTGATGGCCCAGAAGGCCGAGGAATACGGCTCCCACGACAAGACCTTCGAGATGTCCGGCGATGGTGTCGTGCGCGTCGTCGATGCGGCAGGCAATGTCCTGCTGGAACAGAAGGTCGAGGCGGGCGATGTCTTCCGCGCCTGCCAGACCAAGGACGCGCCGATCCAGGATTGGGTTAAGCTGGCCGTCACCCGCGCCCGCCTGTCCAACACCCCCGCCGTCTTCTGGCTGGACAAGAATCGCGCCCACGACGCCCAGATCATCGCCAAGGTCGAAAAATACCTGAAGGACCATGACCTGAGCGGCCTCGACCTGCGCATCCTGCCGCCCGCCGACGCCTGCCGCTTCTCGCTGGAGCGCATCCGCCAGGGCCTGGACACCATCTCCGTCACCGGCAACGTCCTGCGCGACTACCTGACCGACCTCTTCCCCATCCTGGAACTGAACACCAGCGCCAAGATGCTCTCCATCGTGCCGCTGATGAACGGCGGCGGCCTGTTCGAGACCGGCGCCGGCGGCTCCGCGCCCAAGCATGTGCAGCAGTTCCAGCAGGAAGGCCATCTGCGCTGGGACTCCCTGGGCGAATTCCTCGCCCTGGCGGTCTCCTTCGAGCACATGGGCCAGGTCAACGGCAACGCCAAGGCCAAGGTCCTGGCCGAGACCCTCGACCAGGCCAACGGCAAGTTCCTGGACAGCGACAAGTCCCCCTCCCGCAAGGTCAAGGAACTGGACAACCGTGGCAGCCACTTCTACCTGGCCATGTACTGGGCCCAGGCCCTGGCCGAGCAGGACAAGGACGCCGCGCTCAAGGCCCGCTTCGCCAAGCTGGCCCAGGACCTGACCGCCAACGAGGTCAAGATCGTCGATGAGCTGAACGCGGCCCAGGGCGCCCCCGTCGACACGGGCGGCTACTACCGTCCCGATGCCGACAAGACCTCCGCAGCCATGCGTCCCAGCGCCACCTTCAACGCCGCGCTGGCTGCATTGGGCTGATAAGGGATCGCTCTGCCCTCCCCTTCTCTGCTCCATCTCCCTTTGGGAGGGCTGGGGAGAGGGGGGAGCAGACCGGGCAGGGCCGCCCAACGAAACGCCGATGACCGGGAAATCCGGCATCGGCGTTTTCCTTGATACAAGGAAAAAAGGGAAAAAAGAAGAAAAAAGGCGACGCTTCCCTTTTTCCATCTTTCTCTCATCTTCCAGAAGAAAAGAGGGTAACGTCCCCTTTTACGAGCAAGGCCGATATCGAGCAACTGCTGGCGGTGGCTCAAGATTCCCGATCGCCCCGCCACACCCCTATTCATCGCTGAAACTCGGATAGAATGGAAAATCTCAGAAAACCAGGGTCCAATGTGGTCGCCCTGGTCCCAGCAACATTTCTATTGGGGGTCCGCGATTGGCTAACTCACTGCAAGACCAACTGCTCAAGGCGGGTCTGATCGATGATAAACAGGTCCGTAAGGTCAAAAAGGAGCAGTTCAACAAGCAAAAACAGCAGCCCAAGAAAGGGGCGCCCGACCCTAACCATCGGCACCTGAAAGAGGAACAGGCCCGGCGCGCCGAGCGCGACCGGGAACTCAACCGCCAGAAAAACGAGCAGGCCGAGCGCCAGGCGATTCAGGCACAAATCCGGCAGTTGATCGAGAGCAACCTTCTGTCCAGGGCGGGAGGCGAGGCGCCTTATCAGTTCGCCGATAACGGCAAGGTCAAGCGGCTCCTTGTTACCGAGACCCAGCGCGGGCAACTCAGCCGAGGCCAGTTGGCCATTGTGCGGCTGGGAGACCAGTATGGCTTGGTCACCACGCCGGTGGCGGAAAAGGTCCGTGCCCGTGACGAACGCTGGCTGGTGTGTTGCAACGATGCACAGGCCGCAAATAATGACGACGACGCTTATGCGGATTACAAGGTCCCGGATGACCTGATGTGGTAGCCGTAGGGGCGGTTTTATTTTGCCGATGGCAAAAAAGCTCGTAGCACGGGTGCGGTGAGACACGAACCGCACCGACCACGGACGGACGGGATTAGGCGAACGATGCGGTTCGCTATCGCTCGGCCAAGAAACCGGAGCGCGTGGCGCCGTGGGCCTTGGCGTAATCGTCGATCTTCGCCAGCAACAGGCGCGGCAGCGTGATATTGATCTTCTCGGCGGGACCGAAGTAGCGTTCCACCGGCACCTCGCCGCCGTCCTCTATCAGATAGCCGAGGAGATGGACCTGACCGGCCGAGGCTCCGCTTCCGCCCGCGCCGATTTTGTCCTCTGGCGCACTGCTCAGGACGAGGCCGACGATAACGCCCCCTTCATCATCGTCGAATGCAAATCCGACAACATCACCATCAAACCGCAGGACTACGGCCAGGGGGAAACCAAATACTGGCGGGTCAAGGATGAGCCGAGAGGCGCTGCAATCCGCCCTCGGCCTGCTGGACCGCAAGTCCTTCCGCGAGCGTTACCTCAACCCGGCCCTGACCGACGGCCTGATTGAAATGACCATCCCGGACAAGCCCAACAGCCGTCTACAGAAATACCGCCTGACAGACAGGGGCCGCACTGGCGGGCGCAGTAAGCTGCAAAGCAGGCCTCTCAAGAAACACGCAGGGCCGTCCCAAGTGTTTCTTGCCCCTTGAGGGGCAGAGGATGGGAGAGAGTTGTCTGCTATCTTTCCAGGGTAGCTTTCCACCCCCGACTGAACGAGGATTGCCATGAGCGAGAGAGAGCCGAAGGCACCGCTGCTGGACTATATCACCGAGGATTTTTCCTTCGCGCGAGGCCATCCCCTGCCCCTGGGGGCGACCCTACAGCGCGGCGGGATCAACTTCGCCATCTTTTCCAAGAGCGCCGGGGCCGTCACCCTGGTGTTGTTCGCGCCGGGGCAGGCGGAGCCCATGGCGGAGTTTCCCTTCGACCCCCGCTACAACCGCACGGGGGAGATCTGGCACGCCTTCGTCGGCGGCCTCAACCCCGGCATCGAGTACGGATTTCGCATGGAAGGGGACGGCGACAGTTGGCGCCACCGCTCCCAGGCCGAGCGGGTGCTCATCGATCCCAAGGCCAAGGGAATCTCGGGCCGGCCCTGCTGGGGCCAGGCCGACGGCGGATACCGTTCCCTGGTGGTGGACGACAATTTTGACTGGGAACAGGACCAGCCCCTGAACACCCCCCTGGCAGAGTCGGTCATCTATGAACTCCACGTGCGCGGCTTCACCCGCGACCGCTCGTCCGGGGACGAACATCCCGGCACCTACGCCGGCCTGGTGGAAAAGATCCCCTATCTGCAACGGCTCGGGGTGACGGCCGTGGAACTGCTCCCGGTCACCGAATTCGACGAGAACGACAACCCGCGCAGCAACCCGATTACGGGCGAGCCCCTGCGCAACTTCTGGGGCTATCACCCCATTGCCTTCATGGCCCCCAAGTCGGGCTACGCGGTGGATGGCTCCGGGGACGGGGCGGTCCGCGAATTCAAGACCATGGTCAAGGTGATGCACCGCGCCGGGATCGAGGTGATCCTGGACGTGGTCTTCAACCACACAGGGGAAGGCAACGAACGGGGGCCGACCCTCTCCTTTCGCGGCATCGACAATCGGATCTACTACATGCTCGACGAACAGAGCGGGGCCTATTGTAACTACTCCGGCTGCGGCAACACCGTGAACTGCAACCATCCCGTGGTGCGCGACTTCCTGCTGGACTGCCTGCGCTACTGGGTCACCGAGATGCACGTGGACGGTTTCCGCTTCGACCTGGCCTCCATCCTCGGTCGGGGCCAGTCGGGCGAGGTTCTCTCCAACCCGCCGCTGCTTGAACAGATCGCCGCCGATCCTGTGCTGGCTCACACCAAGCTGATCGCCGAGGCATGGGACGCGGCCGGGCTCTACCAGGTGGGCAGCTTCCCGGCCTGGGGACGCTGGGCCGAGTGGAACGGCAGATTTCGCGACGACATCCGCACGCTTCGTGCGTAGCGAGCCCGGCATGGTGCCGGCCCTGGCTACCCGGCTGGCGGGAAGCGCCGATCTTTATCAGACCAGCCAGCGTTTTCCCTGGCACAGCATCAACTTCATCACCAGCCACGACGGCTTCACCCTCTGGGACCTGGTCTCCTACAACCAGAAGCACAACGAGGCCAACGGCGAGGATAACCGGGACGGCGACAACGATAACCATAGCTGGAACTGCGGCACGGAAGGACCGACGGACGATCCTGCCATTGAGCGGCTACGGCAGCGCCAAGTCAGAAACTTCCTCACCCTGCTGCTGCTAGCGCGGGGCGTGCCCATGCTCCTGGCCGGAGATGAGATGGCTCGCAGCCAGCAGGGCAACAACAATGCCTATTGCCAGGATAACGGGATCAGTTGGCTCGACTGGCGCAACCTGGAGCGGAATGCATCCCTGCTCCGCTACGTCCAAGGGATGATTGCCTTCCGCAAAC
The DNA here is from genome assembly GCA_018812525.1 of Gammaproteobacteria bacterium. GTDB lineage: Bacteria > Pseudomonadota > Gammaproteobacteria > Chromatiales > Chromatiaceae > YD12-FULL-61-37. Next base: position 1,316 of record JAHJDE010000007.1, on the reverse strand, counting down.
GGCATCCCCTCATCCGGCATGGCAGCTTCATCCCCGAGGACGACGGCTCGGGACCCTGCATCAGTTGGCACGGCACCCGGCTCCATCGGCCGGATTGGTCCGAGGGGTCGCGCTCCCTGGCCATGCACATCTCCGGCTGGACCCGGCCCGAGGGGCGCGACGAGATCTATCTGATCGCCAACGCCTACTGGGAGGGAATGACCTTCGAACTGCCACAACTGGGCGCCTGGCGCTGGTGCCGCTTCGTCGACACCCAACTCGCCGGCGGCGAGGAGATCAGCGAACCCGGAGCGGAACCGCCATTGCCGGATCAGACCTGCTACCCGGTCGGGCCACGCTCGGTTGTCGTGTTGGTGGGGAGTGGCCGGTAAGCATCTTGGACGAAGCCGCTGAGCGCAAGGAGATGGCCCAGTGGGACCAGGGTGGAGGCTTCTCTCTCTATGCCTCCCTGCGTATCAGCGGTAATAATCGGCACGGTTTGGAGCGATTGCTGCGCCTGTGCCCGTCCGCCCTTCGCCGCCGAGCGACTGGAAGAACTGGACCGGCATCGGCTGAAGCGCTCCCGGCTTCCTGCCTTTCGCGACACCTGTACCTCCCTAACTCCGCATCTGAAATATGAAGACAGAAGAGGTTCTTGCAAAACTGCAAGAACCTCTTGCGGTTCAGATTTGATGCCGGCCTCACTTTTTGGAATCGCTGGAAAACTCTTTCCTCTTCTTTTCCAGGGAGTCCTGGAGCAGTTTCTCCAGGATGCGGTAGGTCTTGATCTGGGCCTTTTGATAGGGGGTCTCGGGATCGTTTCCGATCATGGTGATACGGGCATCGAAATAGGCCACATCAGCCTCGATATCGCTGATATCGGCCTTCGCGTTCCTTCTCGCATCTTCTGACAGTCTTTTATTGGCGTCGCTCATGGTTCTCTCGGTACGACTGTTGTGTCATGGTCAATCCCGCAGGGCTTAAGGCTGACAGCAATAAATAATCGTAACTATTCAGGTCAACCGGCTTTTTGGGCGATCTGAATAGATATAAATAATCATTCAATCCCTATGGCCGAAGCACAGATCAGCCTGGCCTTGCCAGGATCAATCGTAATGAACCCTTAATTACGGCGACACTTTACTAAATACACTTAATTAGTAATTAAGTGTATTTAGTAAAGTGTCGCCGTAACTCCTTTTGCATCATGTCGGACATGAAGCCACCACCCTGGATCATGAAGCCCTCGATGACGCGATGGAAGATGGTGTTGTCGTAGTGGCCGTCTTCGATATATTGGACGAAGTTGGCACAGGTCTTGGGTGCCTTCGCGGTAT
>JAHJDE010000084.1 GCA_018812525.1 Gammaproteobacteria bacterium | reverse complement strand
GGGGGGGGGGGGGGGGGGGGGGGGGGGGGGGGGGGGGGGGTAGAACCAAATAAGCACGTCAACATGCTTAGTCCCTGTGCCTTTGACCCCAAAAAAACGACATTTTTAATGTTCATGCCGACGTCCCGAGTGAATCGCAATTAAGACTTCGTCGCAACGATACGATGATTGCCTTCACCAATTACAACATCTCGGATATCGGCGGGAGTAATGCTCGTATCGTTCATGGCCTTACGGGCGATTTCGACATACAGCGTTGCTGTCTGATGAGCAAGTTGGGTCAGATAGCGCTGGGTGGCGGTTTTCGCCAAACCGAGACAGGCATGAGCAATTTGCTCCAGTTTAACTATATCTTCAAGCTGTGCAGCTGGATTGCTTTCGTGATCGAAGGTCTCTCCCGTCCATCGGTCAATATCGCTGTAACCGAGTTTGGGTAACTTCGTTGCCAGTTCAGCAAAGCTGGTGAGCTTCTGGACTGGAACAAAGAGATCATCCATAAAGTGCTTCCGATTATTAGCCGGAAGCCCTGCGACGCGAATCGCTTCGTCAACGAACTCTGTGCCAAGATCCACCACGATAGGTCGAAGCGCCTTAATGGCTTTCCACCGCAGCCCACCTGCACCGTAGACAAGCAGGAAAAGTTTTCCGCCTGGTCTCAAAACTCGGGTTAATTCACTGAGCGCCTTATCGAAGTCAGATGTGTGGTGAATAACTCCGGCAGACCAAACAAAGTCAAAAGTGGAATCTTCAAACGGCAGGTCCAAAACTGACGCTTGTTTGAAGGTGATTTGCGAAAACTCAGCAGCGCGACGACTTGCTTCAACAAGACCAGTTTCGGATACGTCCACTGCAGTTACCGAACCTGCCCCGTGAATTGCCATCGCAACAGAATACCGCCCACTTCCACAACCAGCATCCAAGCACTTCTTGCCTTTGAGCCAATTCAAATCGAAATTATTCGCAACAGCCCGTTTCGTAAACAATTCAACCGAATCACGATACTGCTCGTCGCTCAGAGATGTCCATAGGCCACCGAAAAGAGCGCCTGTTTCTTTTTCAACAACTGAAATCATTTTCTTATCTCGCTTAACATGGTATTTGTATGTAATCAATGCCCTCCATTATCCAGCAAGTAGGCAGCGAAGCCAACGTCGATCTGCGCAGCGGCTCATCCCGGTGGCAATTAATGTGCAGTTGCTTGTGTCGCCGCAGTCATCTCGCTGATCCAAAGCTGAAGCGCGGTCAGTTGTTCTGCGTTCTCGTGGCATCGCTCGTAGTTGTCGGTAATCGTGCCGGCGGCGGTAGAGAGCGCAATTCCAGCGGGGGCCGCATCAGTAGTTCCGGGGGCGTCGGGAACTTGGTTTGCGGCGGCAGCGTCGTGCAGGCGGACAAAGCCCCGATGCAGCACGCAAGCAGCATCAGCTTCGGGTGTGACATAGACAGGAACCTCCTTAACGATGGTTTCGCCGGCCACGAAGGATAGGAAATCCAACCCCCTACGCCGAAGTATCCTGCCCTACCTCGGGTCCGTCAATCGCTTTCGCCGGCGGTCGAAACGCCCTTGCGGGCGGTCGCCCGGCCGCTTTGACGTCGAACTGTCCAGGAAAGGCCGGAGTTGGGTCGTCCAGGAGGGGAATTTTCAGAGGAAAGGCCGCAGGACTCCGGCGGCCCCCCCCAATCGCCGCTCACCAAGCCACCCGCTGATCGAACTCGAACTCCGGTTCCGGCAGGATCGGGGGATCGCCATCGAAGCCCTCATGATCCCCGTCGAAGACAGGCTCCTCCCCTTCCCACTCGGGCGGTCCCCGCGCTTGAGCGATCCGGGGCGGGGTGGCGGGCTCGCCGATGTGCTCCAGGATTTGGCGCGCGACGGCGGTCTCGGTAATAGCCGCGATGATCCGCATCTCGGCCCCGCAGTGAGGGCAGGTCAAAGGGAACGCTTCGTAGATGCGCGCCAGCAGCATCGCCCAGAGGTAGCGGGCGGGGGAGCGCCCGATGGCTTCCGGCAGATCATCCGCTGCCGTCTCTACCGCCGGCTTCGACTCAGGCCCAGGTGCCACGGCCTCGGGCGCAAGCGCAGTGACCGCCGGGCGCAATGGCGAGTTGGGGACCAGCACCCCGTAGTAGCGGTGCCGGTGCTGCCTGGGCGGCGGAACCAGCGCGGCGATACGGCCGATGAGTTCGAGCGGCGAGAGGATGAGTTGGGTGCGTCCGTCCGGGCCGGGCTTGGGGAGGTGATAGATGAGCCGTTGGGCGTCGAGCTCCTCCAGCCGGTCGGCGGCGAAGAGGGGACGGGCGCAGTAGCGCAGCAGGCGTTCCAGCCCCTGCCGATCATGGGCCTCGATGCGTACGCTGGCGTCGAGGGAGAAGCCGCCGCCATGGTCCCACTGGCCCGCAGCCGTACAAGACCAGGAGAGACAGGAGATCGAGCCTCCCCACGGAAAAGCCCCCACCGCAACCAGCGTCATCCCCGCCATCCAGATCAGAATCGACATTCCCGCGACGGCCAGCCAGGTTTGGCGAAAACGGCGGAAATCGCCGAACCTGTCCAGGAAAACCCAGAGACCGATTGTCCAGGCCGCGATTTCGAAGGCGGGACCGAACCATGGCCAGGGTATCCCGTTCGGGTGGAGCATGATGTCGAAATGGCGGCTCGTTGCGAACCAGATCCCCGCCAGAACGAGCATGGCGCCAGGCCCGCCCCGCAGAGTAGCGGGCGTTCCGCGCCGGATCAGGATGCAGGCGGCGCCGAGCACGGCCTCGACGGGACGCAGGAGCAGTTCGACGGCGGCTCGGTACATTGCGCTCATACCGCCATTGGCGCCTTGATCGCCGCGTGATGCTGGTAGTCCTCCAGCACGAAATCCGATGGCTCGATCCGGTCGATCCACTCAGGATGGAATCCATCCCGCTGAAACTCCGGCATGCGGTCGGAAATCGCCAGTTTCGGGAGGGGATAGGGTTCGCGGGCAAGCTGCGCTCGTACCTGGTCCAGGTGGTTGAGGTAGAGGTGGGCATCCGCCAGGAAGTGCGTGAAATACCGTGGCGCGTAGCCGGTCAATCTTCCAACGATGGACAAGAACAGCGAGGCGGAGGCCACATTCATCGGCACCCCGAGGAACATATCGCAAGATCGCTGGTACATGCACAGACTGATCTCACGCCGAGGGACGTTGACCAGAAATTGGTCCATGGGAGCAAGCCAAAAACAACATTCCATTCTTGATGTCAATAGCGTTTTAGTGCGATTGCCCTATCACGATGACTGACTACTAGCGCCGAGGTCGCACAGTCCGTGATAGAGTTCTATCTCCCCCATCTGGCAGAGAGGGAATCCACAGGGTCCCTGACGGGAGGGTGCTTTCCACGGGGCGAATCCTGTGGAAGGGACGAGTAGTATCCTTGAGCGAAAATGGAGTAAGGACAATGAGTGTCTTTCTGATTGCATTCGGTATTTCGCTGGTAGTAACGCTTTTGATCGTCCATCACGCCCACCTTCACGGGCATATCACGAACGATCACGACATGGAGGGGGTGCAGAAGTTTCAGTAACCGTTCAGCCCCCCCCCACAAACCCACATGGCGAAGATTTGACATCATAGAACATCGATACTATGGTATGGCCCCATTACTACGGGTATTGGAGCCGAACGATGAGCAACTATTTCGGATCGAAGGCGACCTCAGGG
>JAHJDE010000083.1 GCA_018812525.1 Gammaproteobacteria bacterium | reverse complement strand
CCATTATCGATACCAATCCGCGCAGCAAGGCCAAAAAAGAGGAGTTGGAAGCGGAAGCAAAACGTCGCAAGGTGGCGAACTACACAGAGGCCGAAGATCGACGTTATAACGAACGGAGTACGGTCGAACGGGTCAATGGAAAAATCAAGGATGAATTTGGTGCGCGTAATGTACGTGTAAAAGGGCACGCCAAAATCATGGCGCACTTGATGTTCGGGATCATCGCAGTGACGGTGTCTCAGTTGATGAAGTTTCTTGAATGACGAAGGGCGATCGCCTCACCTATCGGTTCACAACAGGCCAAAATGGGCCTGTGGAGGAGCCCCTTGCAAAGAATTCGGCATTTTCTCTGTTTTATGGATAAACATGATGGACTCACCGTAGGCAACTCTAGGCAATGATAACCATTCGCACCTTCTGGGTGCGATTGGAAAGTTCAAGCCTAATCCGCCCTGAGTTTTGCAAGAGGCTCATTCTGAAATCGTTTATTTCTGGTTGCGAAATGTAGGTTCTGTGCTACAGATTAGAAGATTAAAACCTCGCCTGGATCAGCCTTGCCCTAAGGATATCGCCATGTCTCGCATCGCAAGTCCGCTGGCCTTGTTGGCCTTACTGCTGCTTTCCCCCCATGCCGTTGCCGCCTTCGACACCGTCGGCCTTGCCTCCACGGGCGAACTCCGGATCGAACGCATCACGCCGGAGGGTGAGGATGTCCAGCCCAGCAACCAGGTCGTCATCGAATTCAATCGTCCCGTGGTGGCCATCGGCAGGATGGAGCGTGGCGTGGATGAAATCCCCGTCACCATTACCCCCGCCCTGGCTTGTCAGTGGCGGTGGATCAGCACGCGCACCCTGGCCTGCAATCTTAACGAGAAGGATCAGATGCGGCCTTCGACCCGTTATGGGGTACTGGTCAGGCCGGGAATCATGACCCTGGATGGCGTGACTATCGCGGAGACCGTCGAACATCAGTTCATCACCCGCCGACCACAGGTGGAGGGGGTCGATTTTCGGATATGGAACTCGCCGACCCTGCCGGTGCTGCGTGTCTATTGGGACCAGGCTGTCTCCAAGGCAACGGTGCTCCAGCACCTCTACCTGAAAGACGGGGATGATAAACGCATCCCCCTCCTGGTCTCCGCCGATAAGGAGAAGCGCGTCCTGCCGGCCTGGCTGGGTCTGCCCAGCGAGAAGCTGACCCTGGCCACGGATCAGGAGCAACAGGAGAGCGATGAGGGATTACAGGTAGTGAACGGCCAGGAGTTCCGGCGTGTCTGGATTGTTGAACCCGGCATCGAACTGCACGCGGATCAAAAGATCGCTCTCCATGTGGAACCAGGCTTGATACCTGCTGTGGGCAACATGCCCAGTGTGGAGGATCGCCTGATCCAGGAGTTCCACACCTTTCCCGAATTCGGCTTTGTTGGCATCCGCTGTACGGACAATGCCGGTCGCGATGTGCTGGTCAAACCGGGAGAGCCGCAGAAAGCAGATAATTACTGTAATCCCTTAAGGGCCATCTCCCTGGAATTCAGCTCGCCGGTGGCCCGCAAGATGATCAAGGAGCATGTGGTTATCGACCCGCCCCTCGGCGGCGGCAAGGCCCCCACCAAGGACGACCCCTGGGGTGACTTGAGCGAGGAGGACGACCGGGTCACTTTCCCCCATGAGAAAAACAACGCCTACGGCATCTGGCTGCCCTATGGACTGAAGGCGGCGCAGGGCTATAACCTTAAAATCCAGATGCCTGCACCCAGTCTCTGGGACCAGGCGCTTGCGCTTCTCTCCCAGGCAGAGTTAAACGAAACGCCCTTGAAGGACAAATTCGGGCGGGGATTGAAGGCGCCGATAAGTCTCTCCTTCGCCACCGACCACCGCCTGCCCAATTTTCTGCTGGAGTATGACGCTGCGGTGCTGGAGCAGGGGGTCGATAGCGAGGTGCCACTCTATGTCAATAATCTGGACAGGTTTTCCTGGACCTTCAACCGCCTGACCATCGATGGCGCCGCCAAGGCGCTGCGCCAGGAAACAGCCCTGCCGAAGGTGGTGGACATCCAGTTTGCCGTGCCCGCCGGTGTCCGCGATATGCTCGAACAGAAATCGGGGGCACTGTGGGGCCATCTGGAGAGCGCCCCCAAGATCCCCGACCGCTATCTGAACCGCGACATATTCGCCCAGGTGACCCCCTTCCAGGTCCATTTGAAGCTGGGCCATTTCAATACCCTGGCCTGGGTCACCGACATGGCCACGGGCCAGCCGGTTGCCGATGCCGAGGTGCTGATCTACCAGGATAAGCTGACCGAACTGAACGGCCCAGCGGGTAACGAACCGAAGGTACGCACTGACAGTTCCGGCCTGGCGATTCTGCCCGGCACCGAGTCCATCGATCCCCGCCTGGAGATCAGCCAGGCCTGGGAGGTATCCTCGCCCCGGCTGGTAGTGCGCGTCAGCAAGGGTCAGGACATGGCGCTGCTGCCCATCTGGTATTCATTCCAGATCGACAGCTACCGCTCCTCCGGCACCAGCTTCTATCCCAGCAACGAGCGCAAATTCGGCCACATGCTGGCCTGGGGCACCACCGCCCAGGGGATCTACCATCCGGGCGATACCATCCAGTACAAGCTCTATGTGCGCAACCAGGACAACCAGACCCTGGTCCCCGCGCCGCGGAGCGGTTATTGGCTGGAGGTAGTCGATCCCACCGGCAAGGTGGTGAAGAAGGTCAGGGGCGTCAGCCTGTCGGAGTTCGGCGCCCTGGAGGGCGAATTCAGCATCGGCAAGAAGGCCGCCGTGGGCTGGTACGACTTCAATCTCAAGGCCAATTTCACCCAGCCGTCCCAGGAAGAGGACGCCTGCCCCGAGGGCGAGGGCGGCGAGCCCCAGGAGTGCGCCACCCAGGCCGAATTCAGTTGGACGCCCATGCGCGTCCTGGTGAGCGACTTCACGCCGGCCCCCTTCAAGGTCGATAACCAGTTGAGCGGCGACCTCTTCCATCCGGGCGATACGGTGGAGGTCGAGACCCGTGCCAGCCTGCACTCCGGCGGCCCCTACACCCAGGCCCAGGCGCGGGTAACGGCCATGCTCACCCCCACGGCCTTCAGCTCCAAGCACCCCGCCGCCGCCGGCTTCACCTTCGGCGTGGCGCTGGAGTCGAGCGAGGCGCAACAGCTCTACCAAGTCACCGCCGCCCTCGACGAAAAGGGTGAACTCAAGACCCGCTTCCCCATCGAGGCCAAGGGGATATTCCACGGCCGCCTCATGGTGGAGAGCGCAGTTCAGGACGATCGCGGCAAATCCGTCGCCCATCAGGCCCAGGCCGAATACGTCGGGGTAGACCGCCTGGCCGGCCTACGCCTGTCGGAATGGTTCTACCAGGCCAAGAGCGACATTGACGCCGAATATCTGGCGGTTGATGACCGGGGGGCGCCGGTGCCGGGGGTGGCCGTTACCCTGACCCTGGAGCGCAAGGATCGCACCGGCGCCCGCGTCAAAAGCGGTGGCAACGCCTATGTGCCCAGTTCGGAAGTAACCATCGTCAAGGAGTCCGAGTGCCAAGGCGTTTCCGACGCCACGGCCAAGACCTGCAAGCTCCGGGCGGAAAAGGCCGGCGACTACAGCCTGAAGGCGACCCTCACCGATACCCAGGGCCGCGTCCAGGTGACCGAGACCCAGCTCTGGGTCTCCGGCAGTGATTACGTGATGTGGGACGAAGGCAGCGACGCCCATCTCGATGTGGTTCCCGACAAGGAGGGCTACCACATCGGAGACACCGCCAAGTTCCTGGTGAAGAACCCCTATCCCGGCGCCCAGGCCCTGGTCACCGTGGAGCGTTTCGGCGTCATCGACCGTTTCGTCATGCCGCTCAAGGAAAGCGCCGCGGTGATCGAGCTGCCGATCAAGCCCGATTACATGCCGGGCTTCTACCTCTCGGTCGTGGTCACCTCCCCGCGTGTGGAAAAGCCCCTGGTCCCCGTGGGCCAGGTCGATCTGGGCAAGCCCAGCTTCCGCATGGGCTATGTCCAGGTCCCGGTCAAGGACGCCTACAAGGATATCGAGGTCAAGGCCAGCACAGACAAGGAGAGTTACCGCCCCGGCGACCGGGTCCATGTGGCCTTGCAGGCCCAGGCACGCCATCCCAAGGGTGAGCCCGTCGAACTGGCGGTCGTGGTGCTGGACGAGGCGGTGTTCGACCTCATCGCCCAAGGCAAGGCCTATTACGACCCCTACGGCGGCTTTTACCACCTGGACGATCTGGACCTGCGCAACTACAGCCTCCTGACCCGCCTGATCGGGCGGCAGAAGTTCGAGAAGAAAGGGGCCAATCCGGGGGGCGACGGCGGCGCTTCCCTGGACATGCGTTCGGTCTTCAAGTTCGTCAGCTACTGGAATCCCTCCCTGCGTACCGACGCCGAGGGCAAGGCCGACATCGACTTCGTCGTTCCGGACAACCTTACCGGCTGGCGCATCCTGGTCCTGGCGACCACGCCCAGCGACCGCTTCGGCCTGGGCCAGGGAGGATTCAAGGTCAACCGGCCGACCGAGGTACGCCCCGAGATGCCCAATCAAGTCAGCGAGGGCGACCAGTTCGAGGCCCGCTTCAGCGTCATGAACCGTACCCAGCAACCGCGTACCCTCAGCGTCAGCCTCAAGGCCGAGGGCGATGTGGACGGTGCCTTGCCGGCCCAGATCGAGAAGACCCTCAGTCTCAAGCCCTATGAACGGGGGCTGGTGGCCCTGCCCGTCAAGGCCAAGACCCTCAAGGAAAGCCGCGAGGCCGAAAGGGGCGGCATCCGCTTCACGGCGGTGGCCGGCGACGACAGCGACCGGGACGGCATGACCCATGATCTGCCCGTCAACAAGCTGCGCTCCCTGGACGTGGCCGCCAATTACGGCACTACCCTGGCGGCCAAGGTCAGCGAGACCATCGCCTTCCCCAAGGACATCTTTCCCGATGTGGGCGCCCTGAGTCTCAGCCTGTCGCCCTCGGTCATCGGCAATCTGGAGGGCGCCTTCCGCTACATGCGCAATTATCCCTATGCCTGCTGGGAACAGTTGCTGACGCGCGGCACCATGGCGGCCCACTTCAAGGGCCTGAACCCTTACATCTCGGAAAGGTTGAAGTGGCCCGGCCATGAAGGCCTGCCCGAACAGACCCTCTCCCAAGCGGCGGAATTCCAGGCCCCCAATGGCGGCATGGCCTATTTCATCGCCACCGACGACCGCGCCGACCCCTACCTCAGCGCCTACACCGCCCTGGCCTTCAACTGGCTCAAACGGGAAGGCCATGCCGTGCCGGAGGCGGTCGAGACCAAACTGCACGACTACCTGCTGAACTTCCTGCGCCGGGACGAGGCCCCCAGCTTCTACACCAAGGGCATGGCCTCCACCGTGCGGGCCGTGGCCCTGGTCGCCCTGGCCGAGAATAAAAAGGTCGATTTCGCCGATCTGGAGCGCTACGCCCCCCATGTCAAGGAGATGAGCCTCTTCGGCAAGACCCACTTCGCCCAGGCGGCCCTGCGGATCGATGGCGGCGAGACCCTGGCCCTGGATACCGCGAAGACCATCCTCTCCCAGGGCAACGAGACCGGCGGCAAGTTCGTCTTCAACGAGACCATCGACGACAGCTACAGCCGCATCCTCCACAGCCCCCTGCGCGAGAACTGCGCCATCCTCGGCCTTTTCACAGCCCTGGGCGAGACCGGTTTCGGCCGGAATCTGGCGGCCGACCTCCCCTTCAAGCTGGTGCGTACCATCACCCAGACCCGAGGCGGGCGCGACCACTGGGAGAACACCCAGGAGAATATGTTCTGCATGAACGCCCTGGTGGACTACAGCAGCGTTTATGAAACGGAGAAGCCGTCGATGCGGGTCATCGCCAGCCTCGACCAGACCAAGTTCGGCGAGGCCGCGTTCCAGGCATTTCGTGATCCCCAGGTCAGCTTGGAACGTCCCATTGAGGCGGCGGATGTGGGCCGCACCGCCCACATGGAGATCGACCGCGAGGGGACCGGGCGGCTCTACTACGCCACCCGGCTCAGCTACGCCTCCCGCACCGGGGCGGCGGGGGACACCAATGCCGGCATCGAGATTCACCGGGAATACAGCATGCAGCGCAACGGCAAATGGGAACTGCTGCCCAAGCCCTACGCCATCCGCCAGGGCGATCGGGTGCGGGTCGATCTCTACGTCTCCGTCCCGGCGGCACGCAACTTCGTGGTGGTGGACGACCCCATCCCCGGCGGCTTCGAACCCCTAAACACCGATCTGGCCACCACCTCCACCGTAGATGCCGACAAGGGTGCTTTCCAAGCCGCCGGCGGTTCCCTGTGGTTCAAGTACGGCGACTGGAGCGAATACAGCTTCAGCTTCTGGAGCTTCTACCACAAGGAACTGCTGCACCACGCCGCCCGCTTCTATGCCGACTACCTGCCCCCCGGCAACTACCACCTCTCCTACATGGCCCAGGCCATCGGCGCCGGCGACTTCACCGTCATGCCCACCCTGGCCGCCGAGATGTACGACCCGGATGTCTACGGCAAGACCACCTTCGAGCAGTTGAGGGTGGAGAGTAATTTGGGGGTGGGGAAGTGAGGCAGCAGAGCGATCATCAATCAAAACGGGTGCCGGTACGTTGAAATGAAGCTAAAAGTAATAGTTCACCAGGCGGAAGAAGGCGGCTACTGGGCAGAGGTTCCTTCCATAGAGGGTTGCGTGACCCAAGGGGAAACCTTTGATGAATTGTTGGTAAATCTCTATGAAGCAGTGGAAGGCTGTTTGTCTGTCGATGTTCAGGATTTCAGCCTGTCGGAAAGGGACAGAATCATGGAGATCGCAGTGTGAAGGCAATCAGCGGAAAGCTGTTTTCCGGCTTCTGGCCTCCAAGGGATGGGTGTTGCAACGCATCAATGTAAAACGAACGGTCCACGCTGAACCCTGTTCAGTCGGCCAGTGTCTCGATGAGTCCCGTCAACTTGTCCACATCGGGTATCCAGGCCTTCACGCCATCCACCAGCACCCTGGCGGCGATAGCTTCATGGCTGTTGCCTTCTTCCGCCGGCTGAATCCCATCGGCGGCAACGCGGCTCAGGCGGGGGATACCTTGGGCCAGGACGCCAAAGTAGGGCGCTTTGTCACGGCCTTCGCCCAAGCCGTAGATGACGATGATGCGGGCGCGATGTCCGATATCGCCCAGTGTCTCGCCGATGAACCTCTCGAAGGAGATGAGCGGTACTCTGACACCGCGCCATTGGAATCTTCCCAGGCACCAGGGCGGGGCCGAGGCCACCGCCTCGCCCGCCTGGTAGCTCACCACTTCGGCGACGCTGGCATTGGGCAGCAGCAGTGCCCCGCCATCGAGAGGGATGATGACGCAGCGCACGCTCTCGCCCTGGGCGGGCTTTGCTTCTGTATTCATGCGGAGATCTCGGCCAATAGGGCATAGATGCTATCGAGCAGGTCAGATTCCTGATAGGGCTTGCCCAGATAGTTGTTCACGCCGAGGTCCATGGCCCGTTGTCGATGTTTCTCGCCGGTACGGGAGGTGATCATGATGATCGGGATATGCTTCAGCTCTGCCGAGTGTCGTATATGCCGGGTCAGCTCATAGCCGTCCATGCGCGGCATTTCAATATCCAGCAACATGATGTCGGGAATCATCTCCTGCAACTGGGCCAGGGCATCGACACCGTCCTTGGCCGTGATCACGGTCATGTTGTGCCGGTTCAGCAATCTTCCGGTCACCTTGCGTACCGTGATGGAGTCATCCACCACCATGACCGTGACGGGGCGCTCCGCGGAAACTGGCTCCACTTTCTTCGGTGTATCGTCAGAGGGTTTTGGCTCTTCGGCCCTGGCCAGGGCCAAACGCTTCTGATGGATATCTGCAAGCCTCACCAGGGCATTGACATCCAGGATCAAGGCCACGCGCCCATCACCCAGGATGGTGCCGCCGGTAATCCAACGCACAGTGCTTAATTGCATACCGACCGACTTGACCACGATCTGGCGGCTGCCAACCATCTGGTCAACCTGCACAGCCACGCGATGTTCGCCGTGGCGCACGAGCAGGAGGGGAAACCACTTGCCCTGCCCGCTCAGATAGTCGCCGCCCGTGGGGACGAATTCGAGCATCTCGCCCAGATAGCGGACGCGATAGCGGTTTCCCGCATAAGTGATGCCTTCCTGCTGGCCGCTGTAGCAGGACTCCAGCTCCTGGCGCGCAACACGGGTAACCCCTTCGATACTGGTGTGGGGAATGGCGAATACATCCTCGCCGAGATTGACCAGCAACGCCTCGGCGAGGGCAAGGGTGTAGGGAAGGCGGATACTGAAGGTCGTTCCTTCCCCCGGTTTGGTACTCATATCCAGGGTTCCGCCGAGTTGTTTCACCTCGCTGGAGACCACGTCCATGCCGACACCCCGGCCGGAGATCTGGGTAACAGTCGTGGCCGTCGAGAAACCGGGCTCCAGCACGAATTGCACCAGATCCTCATCGGCGATGGCGGCATCCGCCGTCAATAATCCCCGCTTCAGAGCGCGCGACCGAACTGCCTGGAAATTGATGCCGGCGCCGTCATCCGAAACCTTGATGACGACATCGCGTCCTTCACGATTCAGGCTCAGGAGAATCCGGCCCACGGGGGGCTTGCCGGCGGCGATGCGTTGTTCGGTAGACTCTATGCCATGGGAGATAGCGTTACGGAAGATATGCTCCAGCGGCGCCACAATGCGGTCGAGTATGGTTCGATCGACTTCGCCGCCACCGCCCTCCACGCTCAGTTCCGCCCGCTTTTCCAAGGCCTGGGTCGTTTGCCGGACCAGGCGCTGCAATCGGGGGATGATCTGGTTGAAGGGGACCATGCGGGTGCGTAGCAGCCCATCCTGAAGGTCATTGCTGACCCGCGATTGCTGCAAGAGGAGGGTTTCGATCTCGCGGTTGTGATCGTCCATCATGTCGCGGATGCTGACCAGGTCGTTCACCGTTTCGGCCAGACTGCGCGACATCTGCTGGATAGTGGAGAAACGGTCCATCTCCAGGGGATCGAAGGTTTCCCCCTCGGCCTCGGACGCCTTTCCCTCCTTAGGTCCGTAAAGGGTACGCCCCTGTACCGCTCCTCGCTGATCCCTGTCCTTATCGAACCGGAACAGGATCTGGGTCTCGGTCTCGATTTCCAGGATGCGCAATTGCTGACGCAAACGCAAAACGGTCTGATCCAGCTCGCCCAGATTGAATTCCATTTCACCGTTCTGCTGTTCGAGTCGGGTACGGTAGATACTGATTTCGCCCGCGTTGTTCACCATGCGGTCGAGTTGATCGGAACGCACCCTGATCTGATCCTGCCTCACTCTTCCTGCCGGGGTTTGCACGAAGGTGGAGTCCTGCTCCCTGACAAAGAGGGATGGCATATCGTTATCCGGCAATGCCTCGGCATCCGTCTCAGACTTGGGCTCGGCCAGGGCCGTAGGCAGGCTCCTGGCAGATTCATCGGCCAAGAGGCCGGGTTCGGGGGTGGGTGGAGCGGCCGAGGGCATCGGGACTGGACCAGCCCTCCCCCCGATGCTTGCCTCTTCGGCCTCTCTCTGCGTATCTGTGTTTTTCCTTGTGCGTCCTAGGGCTTCCTGCCCATCAAGCTCCCCCCGCTGCGTGGCCTCCAATAACCGCACCAGTTGTCGTCCAGAGGGCACCTTTCCATCGCTGCCCAGCATATCGACCTGGGCCATCAGTTGATCCGCGACCCGCCTTGCCAGGGACAGCACGGAGGCATCCGCCTTCAAGACGCCTCGCTCAACGGCGATGATCAGGGATTCAAAGGCATGACTCAGATCGCCGATCTGGCTGACGCCAGCCAGCCGCGAGGCCCCCTTCAGGGTATGCAGAATCCGTTGCAGGCTGGCGTTGGCAGCTTTGTCTCCTGGGTTGGCCTGCCAGGAATGCAGTGCTGACTCAAGCTCTTCCAGCAGTTCCCCGGCCTCTTCGAGGAAGATCTCGGTCAGTTCCTGATCCGTGCCCTTAATCTCCTCGATGTCATCGATGCTCTCATCTTCGGGCTGGTCCGGCACCTCGGGGGTGGTGACCAGGATCGACTCGTACTCCTCCGCCGCAGTTCCGGCCAGGGGCCTGGGCTCGATAGCCTCAATCGGCGGCAATTCTTCCATGAATGACAAGGCGTCCTCCCGGGATGTTTGAATCTGGGGGGCCTCCATGAAGGAGAGGATATCGCCCTGCGGGCTCGAAGGGGCGATCTCTGTGTCGTGAATCAGGCCCGAAGAGTCCGACAGGGTGAATTCCGTCCGATCCGAATCCTCCTCGGCCTCAACAGCCATCAGGGATTCCAACTGGAGGCGCTGTCCCTGGATCCGCTCCACATGGGACTCCCAGCCGGGTATGTCTGCACCTGCCACATTGATGGCGGCCAGGACCTGCTTCGCCATGTCCACCGTTGTCCTCAATAGCGCCAGATCGGTCTCGCGCAGGAGCTGGTGGTGCTCCATCAATTCATCGAAATAGCGCTCATTGGCCTTGGTAATACGCGCGATGGGCGTGACTCCCGCCATATCGGCACTGCCGTGCAGGGTGTGCAGGGCCCGTGTCACTCTGCTGGTCAACATACAGCCCAGCGTCGGATCGCACTCTTGCAGAAATTCCTCCAGTGTCGCCAGGTGTCCCCGCGATTCGGATTCGAATATCTCCTTCAGGGTCTCATCCAGTTCAATGATCGGCTCACCCAAGACATCGATCTCTTCCTCCTGGGCATCCATCAACCGCTCGGGTTCAAATTTATCCAGGGCAAAATCCGATGTCAGTTGCCATTCCCGCAAGCCTTCATCACCCAGGGGCTCCGTGATTTCGATCTCTTCGTATTGAAGATCCGAGTCCAGCCCCAGGCCGGATGCGGTCAGGTCCTCGGCCGGTATTTCCACGAATTCGGGTTCCGAGGCCGTTGCCGCCGCCTGATCAAAGCCCGGTTCGGCGACGGCTTCGCCTTCTGCCTCGGGCTCTAGTTCGTCAGTCTCCTTGCCAGTTTTCCGTGCCGGTTCGGTACTGGGTTTACGACCTTGCGCCAAGGCGAAGGCTCGCTCCATGACAGACTGATAATCGACCTCCGGTTTCCTCTTGTGGGTTTCGCTCTCGATCAGCTCGGGCAGGATCTCCAGAACGTCCCGCATCAGGGAAACGACTGGATCGGAAACCGCTACGGTCCCGTCGATGATGTGATTCAGGAGTGTCTCGACCGACCAGGAGAACTCCCCCACCAGCTCCGCCCCGACCAGGCGCCCGCTGCCTTTGAGGGTATGGAAGGAGCGCCGGAAGCGGGACAGGGCCTCCTTGTCCTCAAAATTGTTCAGCCAGCGGGGAACCTGCTCCCGGATAACATCCAGCTCTTCGTTCGCCTCCTCCAGAAAGATATCGAGGATCTCGGAATCAGGCCCCTCGTCGTGATCCGACGCCACAACCTCCGGCAGGATTTCAGGCCGGTATTCCTTTCTCAGCGGTTCGGCCTTGGCCACCTCGTCAATGAAGGCCTCCTCGATCTCTATACCCTCCAGGGAGGGCGGCTCATCGACGACACCCAGTTCCCTGACCAACTCGGGAACAGCGAGGGGAGCGGATTCCGGTACGCCTGTAAGCCCACGCGGGGGGCGCTGGGTCGCGTCTCTCTCCTCAAGCCGGTGCAATGCGCCGCGGGTGAAGGCCAGTATGTCTTCCTGCTGCCCCAGATCCCCGGCAACCGATTCCATGAAATACTCAATACTGGAGATCACATCGGCCAAGGCATTCAACTCGCCGCTCTCCGGCTGCCCCCCCTGCCCCAAGCGATCTTCCACATAGGCGCCGACATTGGCCAGCATGCGCGCCGGCTCCTCCATTTCCAGCATGTTGAGCGCGCCCTGCACCGTCCGGAACCTTGTCGAGATATTTCTGAGGGCCAGGGCATCGCCGGTCGCGACATAGTTGTTGATCGCCTCCTTGATGTGGGCCATATCGATCGAGGCCTCTTGCAGGGCGGCTGCAAGCAGACGATTGAACTCCTTATCGGTCTTCCTGATGCCCTCGGTGACTGGCGCACCCGCATCGGCGGTGGGGGCGAAGGAGGCGTTTTGCAGCTGCGACTCCACGGAAAGGATGGCGGAGGCCATCTCCATGAGATCCTGCTCGGGCGGAGCCCCATCTCCAAGTATCCATCCGCCAAGCCGCTCGACATGCTCCTTCAATTGGGTGCGCAGGTCAGCCTGGCCCAGCATGCCCAGGGTTTCCGCCAGCTTGGCCATGGGATCGCGCACCCTTTCGAGTCGGCGCACATCCCCTTTCCCGGTGCGGATAAAGAGATCGAGCTCATCCTTGATCTTGGTGAGATCCTCCCGGACGGCCTCGGCAACGGTGTCGAATAGCTCAGCGTTGAGGCCGCCCAGCGGCAGCGCCCCGTCCGGGGTTTCAAAGGGGGTGAAACCGAAGGCTCGGCGGAGTTCCACAACCCGCTCCCCTCTGTCTTCCGATTTGACGATGTGGAAGAGGACGTTTTTATAAAGATCCAGGGGCATCTCTTCGAAGAAGGCCCCTTCCCCCTGGTCAATGATCCGTTTTATCTCCCTGTCGATCTTGCCCAGCAACTGCTTGACCGAGACGCCCGCGTCCAGGGGGGCGGCGACGATGGCGTCCGCCAGGGCGCCGACGGCCCTGAAAAACAGGCGAACCCGTTCGGTGCCGGCGCCCTCGGCCAATGCATCCGTAACCTCAAGGATCTGGCGGACGCCCTCGGCCGGCTCGAAATCACGGAACCACTTGAGCAATCCCTGGTGGAGCATGGGCCGTCTCTGGCGGGCCACCTCTGACAAATCCGGATTCGGCTGCCCCTTTTCCGTCCTCTCCGCCAAGTGGCGTTCAAGATCCTCCCCGAACAGCTCAAGCTCCGAGAACAAGGGCGCGTCGCGCGCGGCGCGCATCTCATTGAGCGCCGTTACAATCCGGAGCGGGGAATCGGAATCTCCCGCTTGCACCCTGTCGATATGGTCGGGCAACTGCACCATACCCAACATGAGGGCCTCAAAGGCTTCCTCGTGTCTGCCAATCGTTTGCCGGTGCAAGGCATCCGCCAGTAGCTCCATCTCCCCGGCCAGCAGGGCTGCGCCATCGAGCTGGATCATCAACAGCGTGCCTCGCATCTGATGCAAGCGCTCCACGCATCGCCCCATCTGAGCGGGATCACCCGAGCCCTCGGCAAAATCCTCCAACGCCATTCTGGCTTCGCGGACCAATTCGAACAGGTCCTTGCGAATCCATTTGATGAAGTTGTCCTTCGCAATATTCATTCGATCATTCGCCTTACCGGGATGCCGGGCATGCCACGATTATTATGATTCCCACGAAATATTCCTTGTACGGGCGGGTTTTGTACGGGCGGGTTTCAAACCCGCCCGTACTCAAGGCAGGCGGAAACCCGCTACCGAACGTTGCAACTCATCTGCCATGTCGGCAAGGGTTCCAATGGCATGTGCCGTCTGTCCCGTACCCTCCGAGGATTTCACCGAGACCTCCTGAATGGCCCGCATGATTTCGTTGATCCTGCTCGCCTGGGACGACTGGAATTGAGCCGACTGCGCAATCTGCCGCGTACTCTCGGCGATATAGTTGGAAACATTCTCGATCTCCTTCAGCGCCTCGCCGGCCCCCTCGGTCAGGGAGGCCACCCGGACAACGCCCGAGGTGCTGGTCTCCATGGAGCTCATCGCCTCATTGGTGTCGGCCTGAATGGTCTTCACCAGGGCCTCGATCTGCTTGGTGGCATTACCCGCGCGCTCGGCCAGGCGCTGGACTTCGTCCGCGACCACCGCGAAGCCGCGCCCCGCCTCCCCGGCCATGGCCGCCTGCATGGCGGCGTTCAATGCCAGGATGTTGGTCTGGTCGGCGATGTCGTCGATCAGTTCCACGATGTCGCCGATCTCCTGGGAGCTTTCACCCAGGCGTTTGATACGCTTCGCAGTCTCCTGGATCTGTTCGCGGATGCCATCCATGCCACTGATGGTGTTGCGCACAGATTCAGCGCCAGTGGCGGCGATCTCCACTGAACGCTGGGCGATCTCGGCGGACTGGGAAGCCTCCTTCGACATATCGTCGACCGACTCGGCCATGGTGCTGATCGAATTCGATGCCTCGGTAATCTCCATGGCCTGCTGATTGCTGGCCTCAGCCAACTGGATGGCGGTCGCACGGCTCTCCCTGGCCGAGGCCGTGACCTTCTCCGTGGTTTCGTTGATGGTCATTACCAGCCCGCGCAAGGCCTCGATCGCATAATTGACCGAGTCGGCGATGGCGCCGGTGATGTCCTCCGTTACCGTGGCCTCCACGGTAAGGTCACCGTCCGCCAGGTCGCCCATCTCATCCAGCAGCCGCAGGATGGCCTGCTGGTTTCTGTCATTTTGCTGCTTGCTCTCCTGCTCCCTTCGCCGGGCATCACCCAGCAAGACCAGACCGAGGGCAAGCAGCAGCGCGGCCGCAAGCCCCGCGAAGACTGTGACGAATGCTGGGCCGACCTTGATGCCGAGAAGGCTGAACCGCCCTGGTGATTTGCCAAGTTCCCCGATCATGCGTTCCGCAACCCCGCTCACCTGATCGGAAACCTGGCCCACCACGCCCACTGACTCCAGGGCGGGGATGATGCTGGGAGTCAAGACAACAATCTCCTCGGCCTGGGCCTTGATGCCGCCGAACAGGCTCGAAGCCTCTCGCAGCAGTTTCAGTGCACCGGCATCGGCCACCTTTTCAATGCCCAGGCTGGAATCTCCCTGGAGGAGCCCCTGCATGACCTGGGCATACTCCCTGGCATCTCGTCCGAATTGATCGATCGCCAGGGTCGCCCTCTCTCCCCCCGACATCACGCTACGAATGTTGTTCTGCACCCTCTGCCCCAGCATCAGCAGGCGGGATGCCTCAGCGACCTGTTTCGAGGGGGCGCCGCTGGAGATCAGCCCAGCCACTATTTGGGTCGTCTTATCCTGAAGCTGGGGAACAGCACCGTCGATTACGCCAATAAACTTGCCCAGGGACAAAATTGCATGCTGCTTGGAAAGCACATCATCGGCGCGTGCCCTCAGTTCGGCCCAGGCATTGATCATCTCGGCCAGGGTTCCCGCCATCTCCCGGGGCAGGGGAGGAAGTCCCTTGCCAGGGGCTCCCTCCTCCATGCCGCGCAAGGAGTCGTCGAATTCGTTGCGAACCCCGTTCAGGGCAGCGAAAGATGCGCCGTCGCCGCCCAGGGCCGATAGCATGTATTTGGCGATTTGCTGCGCCAGCACCCGTTGCTTGGATGCCTCGAGCCGGTACTGCTCGTCGTATGCCTCCCAGGTCGATACATGCCGGAACGACAGCAGCGCCAGGACCAGTATCGTCAATATCAACAGCGACAATCCAAACACCAGGCTATTGCCGCCAGCCAAGGTCTTGCGCGACCTCCTCGATGGCCACAATCTCATTACGCCTTCTCCACGCTTTCAGACTCGTCAAACCCAAGAGGCTCTTGGAGAAACCTCCCCAATGGGGCCCTATTCATTTCGCGGCCACCTGGAAGCCGGCATCGCTGGCCAGCCGCTGAATACTAAATACCGGCCAATCCTCACCATCCTGCGCGAACCTCCCGGCGACGAAGGGCCGCACCGACTCGCTCACAGGCGCGCACTCTCCCCAGCCATGCTCGGGAAAATGACGCATTCCCATTACGTTGGCGACCAATAGGCCGGCATTTAATCCTTCGCGGTTGATGATCAGCACACGGGATCTTCTGCCCAGGATGATGGGCCGCCCGCCGAGAAATTCCTGCAAATCCACGATGGGCAGCAGATTTCCTCGTATATTGGCAACGCCCTTGACCCAGGGTTTGGCGCCGGGGACCCGTGCCATCACTGGGACATGACTCAGTATCTCCGACACCTCGCCTAAAGCCACCACCAGGCGGATGCCCGAGGTATGAAAAACGACGCCTTCCCAATAGCGGGTCAGGTCACGATGCTGGGGCAGGCCAGCCCCCTCCTCCCTGCTGCGTCGCTCGATGTTTCGTAAAAGCGCCAGCAATTCCCCAGCATCCGTCATCATGCGATAACCTGCCGCAAATATCTCAACCCAGAGTCGCCCTGATCTTGGCGATCAACTCAGCATCAGCTACGGGCTTGACGACGTAACCCTTGGCGCCCTGACGCATTCCCCAGGTCTTGTCGGTTTCTTGATCCTTGGTGGTCACCAGGATGACGGGGATTGAGGCGGTAGCAGGGTCCTTGGACAGTTCTCGGGTCGCCTGAAAGCCGTTGAGGCCAGGCATGACCACGTCCATGAGGATGAGATCCGGTTTGTGCTCCCTGGCTGCCTGTACACCAGATTCACCATCATTGGCGGTGAACACGCCGTAACCTGCGCCTTTCAGAATATTGCTGAGGACGTACACCTCTGTGGGTGAGTCATCTACGATCAAAATATTCGCCATCTTCCGCGTCTCCAATCGTTAACCTGGGAGGTTCTTGCAAAACTGCAAGAACCTCTTGCGGTTCAGGGATGAACCGCCATTTTCAATGGCCTAGGCCATTGAAAATGAAGAAAACGAAAAATCGCATTTTTCGTTTTCGCCTTGCAAAATGGTCAGGATGGCCATTTTGCAAGTTCCTCCTGGAATTCGCTCAACGCATAACAGGTTGCTTCACGCAGCCCGCCCGACGTAAGGGCGGATGGCGTTCAGTAGCTCGTCTTTGGTGAAAGGCTTCGTGAGATATTGCTCTGATCCGACTATCCGTCCGCGTGCGCGATCAAAGAGGCCATCTTTGCTGGAGAGCATGATGACAGGCGTCGCCTTGAATTGGGGATTGTTCTTGATCAAGGCGCAAGTCTGGTAGCCATCCAGTCGAGGCATCATGATGTCGACAAAGATCACGTTGGGCCTTTGATCGGCAATCATCGACAACGCCTCGAACCCGTCCGTGGCGGTCAGTACGTCGCACCCCGCCTTTTTAAGCAAGCTCTCGGCTGTCCTGCGGATGGTTTTACTGTCATCGATCACCATCACCTTGAGGCCAGCCAGAACCGAGTCGCCATTTTCTGTCACGCTCACACCTCGTGTCTCAACGCCGTCGCCAGCCAACGAGCGATTTTAAATACAAAATGCGTAACTATTCAGGTCGACCGGCTTTTTGGGCGATCTGAATGGTTACTCCACAGCTTTTGGGGTTTCCGTCCTTTGGTCCGTAAACGGCACATCCATGTACCACTCCTCCGTCCTTTGGTCCGTAAACGGCACATCCATGTACCACTCATCCAAGGGGGAGAAGTCTTACTCTCCCCTTTGGTCGCCGCAAGAAATCGCATTTTCTGGGGCGATCTGAATAGCTACCAAAATGCACCAATAATTGAAACGATTATGGCATCAATCTCACAAAAAACTGATATTTTGTTCACGTCCTTCAACGCAGACGGGGCGCCGGGACAGCACTTTTTACAAGTGCCTCAGAGTCTAGCTCCGTTCGCCTCAGGGTGCTTGCCCGTTACAAATGAAGGGCAGACAATGCCGCGACACTTCCCAAGGTCACCAGGAAATCGCGCATGCCATTCAGCCTCGGCGTCGTCATGGACCCCATCGTGTCCATCAAGCCTGCCAAAGACAGCACCCTGGCCATGCTGCTGGAGGCCCAGCGCAGGGGCTGTCCCATCTACTATATGGAGCAGCGCGATCTTTACCTCAACCAGGGCGCATGCCGCGCACGTATGCGGCGGCTGGCGGTGCGCGACCAAGAGCAGGACTGGTTCGTTTTCCTGGAGGAACAGGATTGCGCCCTTGATGAACTCGATGTGGTTCTCATGCGTAAGGACCCGCCCTTCGACGTGGAATATGTCTACACCACCCACCTGCTTGAACTGGCGGAACGAAGGGGTACCCTGGTCGTCAACCGGCCCCGGAGCCTTCGTGACGCCAACGAGAAACTTTTTATCACCCATTTCCCGGAACTCATCCCGCCAACCCTGGTCACCCGTGAGGGTTGGCGTATTCGGGAGTTTCTGGCGCGGCAGGGCGACATCATCGTCAAGCCCCTCGGCGGCATGGGCGGGGAATCCATTTTCCGCATTGGCCCCAATGACCCCAACATCAGTGTCATTATCGAGACCCTGACCGCCCAGGGAACAGGGTATTCCATGGCGCAACGCTTTATCCCGGAAATCTCTGCGGGCGATAAACGTCTGTTGATGGTCAATGGCAAGCCGGTTCCCTATGTCTTGGCGCGCATGCCTTCCCCCGGCGAGACCAGGGGGAATCTGGCAGCGGGCGGCAAGGGTGTTGGCCGGCCTCTCAGCAGCAGGGACCATGAGATCGCCGCGAAAGTGGGCCCCGTGCTTCTGGAAAGGGGCATTCTTTTTGCCGGGCTTGATGTCATCGGAGACTGGCTGACAGAGATCAACATCACCAGCCCCACCTGCATCCGGGAACTCGACCGGCAGTTCGGGATCAATATTGCCGGCGATTTGATGGATGCCATCGAGGAGAGACTGGCATCAGGACCAGTGACTTCCTAATTCAAGCAGCCCATCCCAAGACCCCTGACAGGAATATCCGTTCGAGCGATAATCACGCAGATGAATATAGGTGCCATCACTGCAAACGACAAACTAGCGCTTACCCTTTTTCTGGCGATGGGGCTCCACTCTCTCGTCATTCTGGGGGTGAGCTTCGATTTCGATCAGGTCCTCTCCCAGGCCCCGGAGCGGACTCTGGAGATCACTGTGGTGCGGCATCCGCGCCAGGCGGAGAAGCCCGAAAAGGCCGATTTTCTGGCCCAGACCAGCCAGCAGGGTGGTGGCACCCTGGAGGCGCCCAGGGTACCCAAGACCCGCATTACGCCACCCGCCACAAATCCACAGGAGCACCCCAGCCGCGAGCAGATGGGAGCTGGGGCATCCGAACCGCAAACAGCCAAGGAGAAAGTCGTCTCCGCGCAACGGGCGCCAAAACCCGTGCCCCGGCAGAAGCAGGAAAAGCCAAAGGTACCAAAGGTCACCTCGGCCAGGGACATTTTTGAGCAACTCAGTCAGGAGATCGAACGGCAGACCGCCGAACTCGACATGAAAATGGATGCCTACGCCAAGCGGCCGCGCACCAAATTCATCTCCGCCTCCACCCAGGAATACAAATACGCCGCCTATCTTCAGGCCTGGAAACAGAAGGTGGAGCGCATCGGCACCCTCAACTTCCCCGATGAGGCCAAGCGGCAGAAGCTCTACGGGAACCTGATGCTAACTGTCAGCCTCCGGCCCGATGGGACTATTTTGAACATCGTCCTGAATCGCTCCTCGGGACAAAAGGTGCTGGACGACGCAGCCGTCCGCATCCTGCGCCTGGCCGCGCCCTATGCCCCTTTCCCGGCGAATATCGCTGACGAGGTCGATGTGCTTCACATAACGCGCACCTGGCGATTCACCAGCGCCAACCAACTCTTCACAGGAAATTGACCCGCCCCGGCGGAAGGCCCCAATATCCAGCCATGACCCGAGAAATCATTCTGACAAACCACTTTCTGTGCGCCATGCCGGGGCTGCAAGACCCCAATTTCGCCCGCTCACTCACCTACCTGTGCGAACATTCCGATCAGGGTGCCATGGGCATTATCATTAATCGACCCATGGACTTGAAGCTGGGTGACATCTTCGAGCAGCTCTCGATCAGCGCCGAGGATGAGGTACTTCACCGGATCCCCGTTTATCAGGGCGGTCCAGTGCAGGCAGAGCGGGGATTCGTCCTGCATGACGACAATCACAGCTGGGATTCGACCCTATCGGTCGCCCCAGGCGTCAGTATCACCACCTCGCGGGATATTCTGGAGGCGATCGCCCAGAATCGCGGCCCAGCCCGGTTCCTGATGGCCCTGGGCTATGCCGGCTGGGGTGCCGGCCAACTGGCGCAGGAGTTGAGCCATAATGCCTGGCTCAGCGGTCCGGCCGATCGGGACATCATCTTCTCGACCCCTGCGGAACAGCGTTTGATCCAGGCCGCCGCATGCCTCGGCGTCAACCTGAACCTGATCTCCAGTGAAGCGGGGCATGCCTGAGGGGGTGGAGGATATAGAGGAGGGTATAGAATGCTGGTCCTGGGTTTCGATTACGGCAGTCGCAAGACCGGTGTAGCCGTCGGCCAGACCCTGACCCGTCAGGCATCGCCGCTGACCACCCTGGCCATGGTGCAGCAACGCCCGGACTGGGATGCCATCCAGCGGCTGATCGGCGAATGGAAGCCGGACGCATTGGTAGTGGGGCTGCCATTCAACATGGACGATACCCCGACGGCCTTGACCGAACGCATCCGCCGTTTTGGTCGCCAATTGGAGGGGCGGTACCGGCTGCCGGTCCATCTGGCCGATGAGCGCCTGACCTCGCGGATCGCCTGTGCGGAATATGGGGACCGCCTGGACAGGTCGGGTGGCATCGATGCCTTTGCCGCGAAACTGATTATTGAAACATGGTTGAGTGAATATGATGGGTGAAGCACAGGCTCTCGGCAGCAATGAGGTCCAGGACCTGATCGCCCGCATCGCCAATGAACTCCGGACCGATCTCTCCCAACGGGGCATCCTGGACCCGGTGATGATCGGCATCCACACGGGGGGTGTCTGGGTCGCAGAGCGGCTTCACCAAATCCTGGGAATCCGTGAACCCCTGGGGTCCCTGGACATCAGCTTTTATCGCGACGACTTCACCCGCATCGGCATGCATCCCCTGGTGCGGCCCTCCTCCATCCCATTTTCCCTGGAGGATCGTCATGTACTGCTGGTGGATGATGTCTTGCAGAGTGGGCGAACCGTGCGCGCGGCCCTCAATGAGATCTTCGATTACGGCCGCCCCGCCTCGGTCGCCCTGGTCACCCTGGTGGAGCGGGATGGTCGCGAACTCCCCATAGAACCCAAGGTCAGCGGCATGCGGGTTGAAGGGTGCGACAATCGGGTGACTCTCACCGGCCCGAATCCCCTTAATTTGATCATCGGCCAAACCAAACGGGAGGCGCGCGCCGGAAGCCCAGGATGAGAAACAACCTTCAATTGAATGAACAGGGGCGATTGCGCCATTTTCTGTCCATCGATGGTCTCGACCGCGCCCTGTTGACAGAGATCCTGGATACGGCGGAGTCCTTCGCCGGCGTCGGCGAACGCACCGTCAAGAAGGTACCGCTGCTGCGTGGCAAGGTGATCGCCAACCTCTTCTTCGAGACCAGCACCCGCACCCGAACCACCTTCGAGCTTGCGGCCAAGCGGCTTTCAGCCGATGTGCTCAATCTCAACATCGGCACATCCTCCACCACCAAGGGAGAGACGCTACTCGATACCCTGCGCAACCTGGAGGCCATGCAGGTGGACATGTTCGTGGTCCGGCACAACGAGAGTGGGTCGGCCCATTTCATCGCCCAGCACGCCGCGCCGCACGTCAGTGTGATTAACGCGGGCGACGGGCGCCATGCCCATCCCACTCAAGCCATGCTGGACATGTTCACCATCCGTCGCCACAAGGGAGAGTTTCACCACCTCAAGGTAGCCATTGTCGGCGATATTCTCCACTCCCGGGTGGCCCGCTCCCAGATCGCCGCCCTCAACAGCCTCGGGGTGGAGGAGGTCCGCGTCATCGCACCGCGAACCCTGATGCCGGGCGATATCCGCGCCATGGGCGTACATCCCTACACCAACATGGAAGAAGGCATTCGCGGCGCCGACGTGGTGATCATGCTGCGGCTGCAAAGGGAGCGGATGCAGGGGGCCTTCATCCCCAGCGAGCACGAATATTTCCGGCTGTTCGGCCTCACCGAGCGTCGGCTCGACCTCCTGCATCCTGAGGCCATCGTCATGCACCCAGGTCCCATCAATCGCGGCGTCGAGATGGATTCAGCCGTGGCCGACGGCAAGCGTTCGGTCATCCTGCAACAGGTCACATTCGGTATCGCCGTGCGTATGGCGGTCATGTCCCTCTGCATGCAGGCCCCGGACCGTGGAGGCGAGGCATGAAAGCGGCTCCGCGCACCGCCATCCTCAACGGCCGCTTGATTGATCCGGCTAACGCTATCGACGAAACCACCGACATCTACGTCGCGGAGGGACGCATTCTGGCCATCGGTGAAAGGCCGCCGGGGTTTGAGGCTGAGTTTTTTATCGATGCCCTGGACAAAATCGTCTGTCCAGGCCTTGTTGACCTCAATACGCACCTACGTGAACCCGGCCAGGAGCATAAGGCAACCATAGCCAGCGAGACTGCCGCCGCCGCCAAGGCAGGCATCACCACCCTCTGCTGCGCACCGGATACCGATCCGGTCATCGACACCCCCGCCGTCATCGAGCTGATCCGGCGCCGCGCCAAGCAGAGCGGCAAGGCCATGGTGCTGCCGATCGGCGCCCTGACCCAGGGGCTGGGCGGGGAGATCATCAGCGAAATGGCTGCGCTGAAAGAGGCTGGCTGCGTCGCCGTCAGCAACGTCCACAGGCCCTTGAAGAATACCCTCGTGGAGCGTCGCGCCTTGGAATACGCGGCCACCTATGGCCTGCTGGTGTTCCTGCGCCCCGAGGACCAGCATCTGCGGGACAACGGCTGCGTCCACGAGGGACCCGTCGCCACCCGGTTGGGGCTACCGGGAATACCCTCGGCTGCCGAATGCGTGGCTGTGGCCCGCGACTTGGCCCTGGCGGCGCAAACCGGCGCCCGCATCCACTTCCGGGGCATATCGGCAGCCACTTCCCTGCGCATGATCCGCCGCGCCCAAGGGGACGGCCTGCAAGTCAGCGCCGATGTCCCGGCCCATCAGCTTCACCTCACGGAGCTGGATGTGGACCAGTTCAACAGCCAGTGCCATGTCATGCCGCCGTTGCGTACGCTTCAAGACCGGCAAGCGCTCCGCGAGGGGGTTGCAGCGGGTGTCATCTCCGCCATTTGTTCTGATCACCAACCCCATGAACCGGACGCCAAGCTGGTTCCGTTCCCCTCCACCGCGCCCGGCATCTCCGCCCTGGAAACCCTGCTGCCCCTGACCTTGAAGCTGGTCGAGGACGGGGTGCTTTCCCTCTCCGATGCCCTCGCCCGCGTCACGGCCGGCCCTGCCGCGATCCTCGGCATCGCGGCAGGGCGCCTCGGCGTCGGTAACTCTGCCGATATCTGTATCTTCGACCCGGAAAGGGATTGGACCTTCACCGAGGACAGCATGATCAGTGCGGGGCACAACAGCCCCTTCCTGGGCTGGCGCTTTACCGGCCAAGTCACCCACACCCTCTTTGAAGGGCGTATCGTTTATAGGCATTCATGAACGCCAAAACACACCGCGACACCATCTTTAACGAACAGGCGCAGATCCTGTGCCACGAACACCTTGCGGGCGAACAACACATCCTGCGCCTTCAGGCCCCGGACTGCGCTGCCCAGGCAAAGTCCGGCCAATTCGTCCATCTCCAGGTCCACCCACAACGGCCCCTGCGCCGTCCCATCTCCCTCATGCGGACCTCTCCGGGGGAGGGATGGATCGAGTTGCTCTACAAGGCAGTCGGCGAGGGCACCCGCCTCCTCGCCGAGCGCATGATCGGCGAGACTATCGATCTGCTCGGTCCCATTGGAACGCCGTTCAGGGTAACCGGCAGACGCCCTCTCCTGATCGGAGGCGGGGTTGGCATGCCCCCCATGCTCTTCCTGACGGAAGATCTCAAACGGCAAGGCGGTTATTCCCCCTTTGTCATCTTGGGGTCGGAGGTCCCATTCCCCTTTCAGCCGAAACCTTCCCAGATTCATACCCCTCAACTTCCGCCGCATGTCATGGCCAGCATGCCCCTCCTGGACGATTGGGGCATTCCCTGCCGCCTGGCCAGTCTGAGGGGATTTCCGGGCTGTCATGAGGGATACGTCACCGATCTTGCACGGCTCTGGCTGGATGGATTGGCCGAAGAGGCCAGAAGGGAAGTGGAGATCCTCGCCTGCGGCCCCCATCCCATGCTCGTAGCCGTGGCGCGTCTGGCAAAGGAGTACGCCCTCCCCTGCCAGGTCTCCCTGGAAGAGTTCATGGCCTGTGGCGTGGGCGGCTGCGCCGGCTGCGTGGTCCCCGTCGCCACGGCGGAAGGAATCGCGATGAAACGGGTCTGCGTCGATGGCCCTGTGTTCGATGCCCGGCAAGTCTTACTGTGAAAGTCGCGAAGCGCGCGTTTGCCCCCTCCCCCATTTGGGGAGAGGGGGAACGATCAGGCCTGTCCTGAGCGGAGTCGAAGGAAGCGGAGTCGAAGGAAGCGCAGTCGAAGGGGGCGAGGCGGCCTTCATCATCCGGGGTGGCTCGACTCGCCCCATGATCGGTCGGTAGACCCGCCGCGAGTCCTTTCGAGGCGCTTCTCCCCTCAAGGCGACACTGACAGCGCCTTTTTTTTCAGATGAGATTCAGGGACGAACGGCCATTTTGCAAGTTCCTCGGATCAGCCCCCTTTTCCCTGCTATCTTTTGTGGATATGGAGTGGCCTGCCCTTATGAAAATTGTGATGGATATCACAAATGCCAGGCATGATATTTCAGCGCTGACTAATATCACCGATACTGTACGCAGCTTGGCGTAGTATCATTAGCCGCAATAGCAGTAGCAGTTCCGCACAAAAAACAAAAAATACCACTCAAGCGGGCATCCCAGGTCCATTTCCCCTGGGACACCCAGAAGATCCAGGAGGGTCGGCATGGACAACAAAGATCTGCTGAAGGCCGCGCTGAAGATCGGGGCCGATTGGGATATCGACTGGCATGAGGTCCAGCATGGCAAGCAACGGCTGGACCTGTGGCTTGTACCCGCGGGAAGCCGTGGCTGGTTCGGCGGCCGTCGATGGAAGTGCGGCAATTGCGGCCACAACATCAGGCTGCGTGACGCCGACCGGCGCAAGCGCTGGCGCCATCTTAATATCGGCACCCTGGCCAGCTACCTCAATGTGGGCGTGGAATGCGAGTTCGACTGTCCCGAATGCGGCAGCTCGCACAATCTGGTCTCCTGGGCAGAGCCCGGTGCCGATCTGACCCGCGAGATGGAACAGCGGGTGGCCAACGCCATCTGCCGTTTGCCCGATATCAGCGATGTCTGCCAGATCCTTGGCGTGGGCATCGACGAGGCCCTGACCGTTCAGCAGAAGCTGGGCCTGAAGCCGGGGAATGCCGGGGCCGAGGCACCGGCCCGCACGAAGACGCCATCCGCCATGGATGAGGATGCCAGTTGGCTCCCCGGCGACGACCATCCTGCCTGGACAAGGGTCATTGATGGCAGCCTGGCGCTGAAAACCGACGCACTGCCCTTGCAGTTCATGTTGAACCGGCTCAGGCTTCAGCATGATCCCAATGCCCCCCCGGAAAAGCGGCACGCCCAGGCCCGACAGCTCCGCGCCTATTTCACCAAATATCGCCATCAGTCCACCAATGAGCTGCGGCAGATCTTCGGCTAACCGCAAGGAGGAGCCACTACCATGTTGATGTCATTTGAAGAGACTGCGCGCGAGATCGAGAAAGGGCGGCTGCTGACCCTGGCAGGAAGCGAGGAGGTTCTTGCCCGCCTGCCGAGAGGTCACTGGATCGGCGGCACCATTCCCTATTTCATGGGTCAGAATGGTGGCGAGGAGAGCCGGGAGAAGATCTTCGTCCAATCCCTTCCCGAAAGCGTTGAGGAGGCGGAGATCCGTTTCTATGACGCCGAGAATATTCCCTCGATTGCCGAAGACGCCCCGGACAACGGCTTTACCCTGCTTCTGATCCCCGCCACCAGCCGGGTACATCTGGATTACGCCGCCAACGCACCCGGCTATGAAGGCATGTTCCTCAAGCCCATAATCGGCTGGATCACGGGCGTCCATTTGGGTGACTTGGGCAAGGTCAGCCCCAAGGTATTCAACGGCGAAACCGGCGCCGCGGCCGAGGACCGGGCGGCGGTGCTGCATGCCCGTTTGCCAGTCGATCGTGTCGCCTCGACCGGCATTGTCAATCTCTTCACCCAGGGCGACAGCGATGCCATCAGTTTCCCCGAGACCGGCTTTTCTGCCGTCGATGCCCTGGTCGCGGGAGAGAGGCGAAACCTGGCCGACTACATCGCCGAAAAGGGTATCGACACCCGCCTGCCCCTGGTGGCGAACTATCAGGGTGCCATGATAAACGTTAGCTTTCAGAGCGTAGACAGGGCAACCCGCACCACCCATTTCTATGCCCCGGTCTTCGCCGGGGTTGAATACCGTCAGGCCACGCCAGTGGCGGACTATGTCAAGGAGTTCCAGTCCTGTGTCCCCTCCAACGTGGAACATGTCGGCTTCTCCTGTAACTGCATTCTCAACTACCTCTACTCGGAACTGGAAGGTAAACGCACCGCCAACCTGACCGGCCCCATGACTTTCGGCGAAGTGGCCTACCAGTTGCTCAACCAGACCCTGGTCTATTTGAGCGTGAAGCCTGTAAAACCTCTGACAGGAGTTAATGGTTATGGCTGAACAGCGGACCTTTCATATCGCCCTGCGCGGCTTCGCGCCGATCGATATCCAAGCGCTTCAACGCATCTGCGATCTTTCGGCATCGCGTCCGCGCCGCTACGAGATCATCGAGGGGATAGGACAGGACATTGTCATGGCCAACGCCCCCGCCATGCATCCCAGCGACCTCATCAACAGCCAGGTTCCTGTGGTCTGGGTCGATGCCCTGCCTGGCGCCAACCGGCCCTACCTCGTGCAGCGGCCTCTGCTGGCCTCCCGCTTGCTGCGGGTACTGGACCAGATAACCATCAAGGAGCTGCACTTCATTCCCGAGATCAACATCGGTGTGAAAAGCACCCATGACCGGCCGGGCCTGGCGGTGGACGGGAATACCCAGTGGGCATACGAGCCGGAGGGGAAACCCTCGCCCCGTACCGGCACAGGGGGGAACCGATACCGGGTATTGGTGGCCGACGACAGTCAGGTCGTGCGTACCCAACTGCAACTGATACTCGACAACCTCGGGATAAGAGCTGATTTTGCCAGGGACGGTCTGGAGGCCATCGCCCTGATGAAAAGGCGCCGCTTCGATTTGATTTTGATGGATGTGGTCATGCCCAACCTGGATGGTTTTGCGGCGACCAAAAGGATCAAGAAGGATTTCGGGGAACACGGGCCGATCGTCATGCTGACCGCGAAGACCTCCCATCTGGATCGGCTGCGCGGCGCCTTTGCCGGCTGCGACACCTATCTGACCAAACCCCTGAATCAGCAGGATCTGGTCCGCGTGCTGGAAAGACACCTCAAGCTGGAGCAGGGGGAGGGCTTCCGGAGCCCCTTGCAGATCCCGCAAACCGGTCCCGCAGTATCCTGATTTACCCGTATCGAATGAGGTTCTTGCGAAATTCCAAGTTCTTCGAACCAATGACAGAAGGAAGCAAATGTGAGCGTCAATACTGTACTCATCGTCGACGATTCCGCTACCGACCGCATCAACCTGGAGTTGATCGTCAATAACGCCGGTTGCCGTACCCTGGTCGCCGATTCCGGCAAGCGGGCATTGGAGATTGCCGGTAGCAGCCGTCCCGACCTGATCTTCCTCGACATCATGATGGACGAGATGGATGGCTTTCAGACCTGCCGCTCCCTCCACAGGGAGGAGCACACCCGGGACATTCCGGTGGTGATGGTCACTGGCAAGAGCCAGAAGGCCGACAAGGTCTGGGCCATGCAGCAGGGCGCACGCGGCTACATCACCAAGCCCTATGTGAAGGAACAGATCCTGGAGCAGATCCAGCGCTTTTGATCGACCGGGCCGGTCCAGCCAATGAACCTAAAAACCGCCTTTCAACCGCGAAGGACGCGAAGAACACGAAGAAAATTTATGGGTCATCTCCGTCGATGCATTCACCTTCTGGATCTACGGGCGGGTTTTGTACGGGCGGGTTTTAAACCCGCCCCTACGACATTCTTTGTGTTCTTTGCGGTTAAACGAGGAATTTAGGATGAATCGCCGCCTACTCGATCCGGCCGTCGCGCTTGCGCGGCGTTTCGTTCTGCCCCTGGCGGAGGCCTCCCCCCAATCACAGGAAGAGCCCAGGGCATCCCTGCGCATCGGGTTTCGGATGGGAGGCACGGCCTTGTTGATACCAGCGGGGACCCTGGCCGAGGTGATGGAGCCGCCGCCCGCCTACCGGCTCCCCAATACCCCGGCTTGGTGCCTCGGACTGATCAACCTGCGCGGCAATCTACTGCCCGTTTTCGATATTCGCCCCTTGCTGGATGGCGAGATCACCCCCGGATCGCGCCTGCTGGTCCTGGGAAGCGGCGCCGATGCCGCTGGCCTGATGGTGGACGGGCTGCCGTTCAGCCTGGAGCTTCCCCTGCATGGGGCCATTTCGGGACGGTCTCTCCTGCACGGCCTGCTTGAACCGCACCTTGGCGAGTTCTGGCGTCAGGGAGGGGAACTCCTGATTTCATTCGATTACCGCTCATTGCTGCGGCGCCTGAAGCGGATGATGGAGAACTGACGAAATACCCTGGGTTGGCCTTCACGCCCACGCAGGTTGGGTTAGGCGGTATTCCCGCCGAAAA
Organism: Gammaproteobacteria bacterium; assembly: GCA_018812525.1. GTDB lineage: Bacteria > Pseudomonadota > Gammaproteobacteria > Chromatiales > Chromatiaceae > YD12-FULL-61-37. Next base: position 11,085 of record JAHJDE010000083.1, on the reverse strand, counting down.
AACCGCCTGGAGCGGTTTTTCGTGCAAGCCCCCGGCGGGGTGAGGTGCAGGAAGCACCGAACAAACCCAACAGGCAGCGCCGAATGTTGGGTTACGGCGCGCACCAGCCACGGAGAGAAGCGAAGCGCCGCTGTATTTGCGCGCCTAACCCAACCTACAAGCCATGACTTCCACAAAGGACAGACAGAAGATGAAAAGACACCGCCAAGCCCCACCGAATCCCTTGAAGCAAGGCCTTCTGCTGCTAATGGCCGGCGCGGCTTTCGCCCTGGGGCCGACTCCTGCGTCCGCCGAACCCGGCATCAGCGCCGACAGTATCCGTCTTGCAGGGGTGATGGACCTCAGGGGACGCTCCAGCGGCCTGGGGCAGGGCATGAAAAAGGGGCTCGAAGCCGCCTTGCAGGGACAGACCCTGAAGGGGCGGCGTATCGAACTCATGTTCCTGGATGACGCCTACACACCCGAGAAGACGGTGGCGGCGGTCAATGAACTCCTGGCGAAGGAGCCTTTCCTTTTCATCGGCAACGTTGGCACCCCCACCGCCAAGGCTGCCCTGCCTATCCTGGCCAAGGCGGGCGTCCCGGCCTTCGGGTTCTTCACCGGCGCCGGCCTGCTCCGCCCCGGTGAGGGTAGCATCGTCAATTTCCGGGCAAGCTATGAGCAGGAGACCGCCAAGGTCATCGACGACGCCCTTGCCGCCGGAGTCCGCGCAGATCAGATCTGCGCCTATGTGCAGAACGACGCCTATGGCATGTCAGGGGTTGCCGGGGTGGTTCGCGCCCTGAAGGGCAAGGCCGGGGCAGAGACCGCCGTCGCCGCCATGGAGAAGGCCCTGGCCATGGAAGGCGAGGACCCGATGCGCAACGGCATCGGCCCGCTAGGCGTCTACCGCCGCAACACCTTCGTCGCACGGGAGGGATATCAATCCCTGAAGCAGTGGGAAAAGAGCCACAATGCCCAGTGCCGCCTGGTGGTCACGGTTGGCGCTTATACCTCGATCAGTAACTTTATCGCCTACTCCCGTTCCAAGGGCGAGAAATGGGTAGCCTCGGCGGTCTCATTCACCGGGGCCAACAATCTGTCCAAGGAACTGATCGACAATAACATCAAGGACCGCGTCATCATGACCCAGGTAACGCCCTTACTGGAGTCCGGCCATCCCATTGTTGCCGAGGCGCGGCAGGCACTGGGCGAGGACCTGGGCTATGTCAGCCTGGAGGGCTTCATCGTCGGCAAGCTGTTCCTGCACCTCATGGGTGAAATCGAGGGCGAACCCACCCGCGCGGGGTTCATGCAGGCAGTCGCCGGGAAGCAGTTCGACCTGGGGGGGCTGGCCATCGACTTCAGTAACGACAATCAGGCCTCCGATTTGGTCACGGCCACGCACCTGACCGACCGGGGCTGGCAGCTCATGGGCCCCGGCCAATGGGCACAATGGCTCAAGTAAGGGGACAGAACCATGCTAAACCGATTTTCCATCCGCGCCCGCCTGACGGTCCTGATCGGCTTGCAGGCCTTGTTTCTGGTCGCCATGGGTGCTGTCGCCCTGTCCGGCCTCGGCCGCGCGTCCAGCACCACCCTGTCCCTGGACACGCAGGTCAACCGGCTTGCCATCAACCTGGAACTGAGAAAACAACTGCGTGCCAATCTGCTCGACATGCCCAACCGTGTCAGCCTGGGCATCATCACCTGGAGCGATGGGCTTGAGCAGCTTGCCGGCGTAACGGCGAGCTTCGACCGGGACTGGAAGGCTTACATGGACCTGCTCCCCCTCGACCCTGACGAACAGCTCAAGAAGGAGGCGATCCCGGCCCGGGTCCATGAGACATTCGCCGCGCTCAGGGCGTTGTTGGATGCGGAAGACTATAACAGGCTGAAATTGTTCCTGATCAACGATATGGATCCGCTGTTCCAGCCCGTGATCACGAGCCTTAACAACGCCGCGGAGGAGGAGAAGCGGACATCCTTTCAGACCCTGGGCGCGGCTGCCGCCGACAACAAGCGGTATTTCAACTTCAGCGCAGCAGTCTTCCTGCTCGGGCTAGTGTCCATGACCGGCCTGGGATTGGGCGTCTATCGTTCCATCACCCGCCCTCTCCGCCGCATCGCCTCAACCCTGAATCAGGTGGCTGGCGGCGACTATTCGGCACGAACCGGCTTGTCCAGCGGTGACGAAATCTGCCGTCTGGGCCTTGCCTTCGACGATCTGCTGCAAGACAAGGTGACCAATCTTGCAGGGGCGGAGTTGGAGAACGATCGGCTCAATGATTCGGTCATCGGTCTGCTGCAGGCGGTGTCACGCCTCTCGAACAAGGATCTGACCGCTCGGGCCACCATTACCGACGACCTGGCCGGCCCTTTGGCCGACGCCATCAACCAGTTGGCCACCGAGACCGGCTCCGTGATGGCGGGCGTCCAGCGCATCGCCGCACAGGTTGATAATGCCGCCAGCCAGGTGAATAGCCATGCCATCGATGTGAACCAGGTGTCGAAGCAGCAGCGGGGAGAGGTGGCGCAGGCCGCCGCCAAGCTGGTTTCGGCCTCCGAAGGCATGAACAGGATTGCCTCCCTGGCGGAGGAGTGCAACAGCATCGCGAGGCACACGATCGATACGACCAAGACTGCCACCGACTCGGTGCAGGGTGCCCTGACAAACATTCAGGACATTCGCGAGATCATCCAGGAAACCGGCAAGCGTATCAAACGGCTGGGGGAAAGATCCCAGGAGATCAGCGGCATCGTCGACATCATCAACGGCATTGCCGAGCGCACCACCGTGCTGGCGCTCAATGCCTCCATGCAGGCCGCCGCCGCCGGTGACGCCGGGCGTGGCTTTGCGGTGGTCGCCGACGAAGTGCAACGACTGGCGGAGAGTTCACGCAACGCTACCGGCCAGATCTCTACCCTGGTGAAGAACATCCAGGTGGAGACCGGCGATACCATGTCCACCATGAACCGCGCCATCGACCAGGTGGTGAGCGGTTCACTGATGGCCGAGAAGGCCGGCGCACAGATGCAGGAATCCTCCCGGGCGACAGCCGATCTGGTGCGTGGCGTTGGCGACATCGCCGATAACTCCAGTACCCAGGCCCGAGTCGCCGAGGAGCTGCTCCATTTTGCTACCGTCATCCGCGAACAGGTCGAGACCACAGGCCGGCGTCTGGAGGAGCAGTTGGAGCACACCAGCAATCTGACCCGCTTCGCCAATGAACTGGTGGGATCGGTGCGGACATTCAAGCTCGAAGCCTGAGACCAGAGCCGATGTTGGACAAAGACGCAGGCGCGGTCATAGCCGATGAGTTGTGGAGCATACGCCCCAGCCTGGATACGGCCGACAGTCTGCTCGCCGATCCTGGGGTCACCTTGGTGGAGAAGCAGGCGGCCCTCGCCGAGTTGGGGCTGGCCGCCGGACAGCTCGGCATGGCCGCCGAGGCCATCGAGCATCAGGGCCTGCAGCTTCTTGCCGAATGGTTGGGCGGAAACGCCGAGTTTCTGAGCAACGGCGTCGAGGAACTACAGGACGGAACCGCCCCTGTGGGCCTGCTTTGCGGCTGGCTCGATGCCTTGCGGGAAGGTTTGACCTCGGCAGACTCCCAGCGTTGGGAAAGGCTGGCGGAGGAGATGGAACGGCCAGTCTGGCCGGATCCGGCCTCGGCCGAACTGTTGGATTTCATCATCAACGACCTCTCCGGTCCCCCATCCCAGAGGGTGGATTCTATCGATGCGGCAGCCGGGTCCATCGAATCCGCCCCTGCCGTAGGGGCGGGTTTTGTACGGGCGGGTTTTGTACGGGCGGGTTTCAAACCCGCCCCTACTAGGCCATCTCAGGGACTCATGGCGCTGCGTTGGGATCAGGATGTGGACACCCGCCTGCTGGATGTCTTCTTTGAGGAGACCCCGGAGCTGGCAGCCGAACTGGCCGGGATCCTGCATTCCTTCCGCACGGGTGTCGGCGATACCGCCCGCGCCAAACGCCTGGCCCACACGATCAAGGGTTCATGTGCCCTGATCGGCCTGGCCTCCGTTTCCGACCTGACCCATGCCCTGGAAGATACCCTGGAGAGGGTAGAGGGCCGCACCCTTGACCCCAGGCAGTCTGAACTGTTGAGCGAAACAGCGGATTGGCTTGAGGCCGCCTTCGAGGCCCTGCCGCAGGAGGGCTCTGTCACCGATGACTGCCTGCGCTTGCAGGCCGCGCTGCACGAATGGGATGGCCAGGCCACCGGGCAGGGGGAGGATGACAATCCCCCCCCTGAGGCCCTATCGGCCAATGAATCTCCGGACAATCGGGAGCCCGACGACGCCGCGGCAACTGGGGTTCGCCCTACCAGCCTGCGTGTGCCCCTGGCCGCAGTGGACGAGCTGATGCGCCTGGTGGGTGAGCAATCCATCGGTGTCGGACAGCTTCAGGGGCGCCTGCAAGACGCCATGGACCTGACGGATGGACTGAGCCAACATGATGCCGTCGTGCAGCAGCGCCTGAGCGAACTGGAAGACTTGGCGACCCTGCATTCTTTCCCCGCGGGTGGAAACGAAGCCGTCGCCGGGTTCGACCCCCTGGAGCTGGATCGATATCATGAACTCCACAGCCTCAGCAATGCCTTCGTTGAGGCACTGACCGACTCCCGCCGCCTCAACAGCTCTCTGCGTGAGGAGTTGCTGCAATTGCGGGCACTCCTGCAGGCCCAGGTCCGGCTCGGACGTGAATTCAATACGGCTGTGCTCAACACCCGGCTGGAGCCTGCTTCCAAGCTGGATCAACGTCTGCACCGCGCGGTGCGCGAGGCCCTGCGCCAAACCGGCAAGAAGGCCCGGCTGGAGATCGAAGGCAGCGATTTGCTGCTGGATACGGACATACTCAATACCATTGTCAACCCACTGGTCCACATGCTGCGAAACGCCGTGGATCACGGGGTCGAATCTCCTGATTTGCGCAAGGAGCGGGGCAAGCCAGAGGAGGCGCAGATTCGGGTTCAGTACAGGAAAGAAGGCAGCCGGATCAAGGTCGTGGTCTGCGACGATGGCAGTGGTATAGATCCGGAACAACTCCTTCGCGCCGCCCGTCGCCGTGGACTCCTGGGGGTGCATGACACAACGGATGACCAGGGCGCCCTTCGCATGATATTGCGTCCTGGCTTTACCACCCGGATGCAGGCCAACCAGCTCTCCGGCCGGGGCATCGGGCTTGATCTGGTGCGCCAGGCGGTGGATAACCTGCGTGGCACCATTGATTTTGAGAACGATCCCGGCGCAGGCTGTCGGTTTACCCTTCGTCTGCCCCTGACCCTTGTATCGGTACCAGCTCTCTTGGTGCGTGTTCTGGGTCAGGTGCAGGCCATTCCCAGCGCATCCATCGATCAGTTGCTTTACGCAGAACAGGGCTCTGTGCGTCGGGAGGGACTGGGCTCTATCTTTCTTTACGGCGATCAGGCCTGGCCTGCGCTCCCCCTGGCACGGTTATTGGGCGGCGATGACGAACAGTTATTGGAGCATCACGCCGGTTGCGCGGTTCTGCTGGCCCCGGGTGAGGACAGGACCCGCGCCCTGCTTGTCGAGACAGCGTTGGCCAACCGGGAGGTCGTGGTCAAATCCCTTGGCCCCTGGTTTCCCCCCATCAGAGGCATCAGCGGCGCCTGCATCCTGAGCGACGGCAGTGTGGCGCCCGTGTTGGATCTGCCCCGCCTCATGCGCTACATGGAGGAATCCGGCCTTGACCGGGCGCGCATCACTGAAGCACCCAGCCTGCCACGCCTCGCCATCCGCTCGCGCATCTTGGTAGTGGATGACTCGGTCAGTGCCCGACATGCGCTCTCCCTGGCCGTCAGCGATGCCGGATACCAGGTATTGACCGCCATCGACGGACTGGATGCCATCCGAGTCCTGCAGGAGTCTTCGGCAGACCTGGTCCTGACCGACCTGGAGATGCCGCGCATGAACGGCTTTGAGTTGATCGCACACCTTCGGGCCAACACTGAGACCCGCGACCTCCCCGTGATCGTTGTGACATCACGCTCCACCCGTAAACATCGCGAGAAGGCCGAGCTGGTGGGGGCCGATCTCTACCTCACCAAACCCTTCGACGCCAAGGACCTTGGGCAGCAACTCTCCCGCCTGTTGGAGCCCGCATGAATCTATCACCGGCAACAACCGCCGCGCACCGCCCCCGGGGTTGGGTACTGATCAATCTGGCCGGACTCCTCCTGGGGATAAGGCAGGAACAGGTCCGTCAGATCATCCCTGCCGCCATGCTGGAGACCGCGCCTCCCGATGTCCCGGAGGCTGCAAACCTCTTTCGGAGCGGGGAGTGCTGGCCAGTCTATGCCTTGGATCGGGAGCTGCGAATCAGCCCCCGGGGAGGGCAACGCTTTGCCGTATTCCTGGAAGCACTTCACCACCCCCTGGGGTTGTTGGCCGATGCGGTCCGCATCCTACCGGAGGACAAAGACCTGAGAGCCCAGCCCCTGCCCCCCTGCATGCTTGGCGGCAATACGCCCTTGACCGGCCTGTCCCTGCTGGATGGTAGCGAGGTTGTTCTGATCGCTGACGCCCAGGATATTGCCTGCCGGCTTCAGGCCGACCTGGATCGGGAGATAGGCTGATGGACGCCGTACGCGCCTGGTTGCTCCATACCTCGGCCGATTTTTATCTGGCAGTCGGCGAGCCGGAGCTGGTCGAGGTATTGGCCCGCCCACGGACCCATTACGTCCCTGGGGCGCCCGAACAATGCCGGCAGATCATCGTCTGGCGAGACCGCTTGCTGCCAATGGTGCACCCGGCTGCACTGGCAGGCCTCGAAGGTGGTGGCGAGCAACCCGTATTCGTGGCGGTCATCGCTTATCAGGAGGCGCCGGGCGAGCCCTTGCAGTACGGCGCGCTTGCCTTGGCTGACGCCCCTGTGCCGATTCAGGTGAACGCTGGCCCGCCAGGCGAGCCGCCCCTCGCTGGGGAGGTCTGGGACAGGCTGTTGCTTTCCTGTTTCAGACAGGAAGACAAATCGGTGCTGGTGGTCGATATGGAACTCCTTTTCAACACCAATCCGGCTGATTTGCGGTAACGATCAGGCCTGTCCTGAGCGGAGTCGAAGGAAGCGGAGTCGAAGGAAGCGGAGTCGAAGGAAGCGGAGTCGAAGGAAGCGCAGTCGAAGGGGGCGAGGCGAGCCACCCCGAAAAATTCAGGTTTCTTCAGAACACAGGATCTTCCCGATGGAAATACTCTTTTCACACATTCCGGGCGACATCAGGCCCGAGGACCTTTGCCTTTTCATCAGAAATGGGCTGAAAACCTTTGGAATTCCGATCGGCATGCCGGTCATCGAGAAATGCGAGATTATTGAAGTCTACGACGAAGAGTCGCTGGAATCGGAGTATCACGGGGTGGTGAAGTTCAAGGACCCGGACGCAGGCGAGCGGGCCATGAAGAAGCTGCGCGGGAAGCTGCTGGGTGGACAATATGTTCGTGTACGGGAATTTTACTACCGGTCCCCCGGCGACCGGCGTAACTACGGGGATGATCTCGACGATTTCATATCTGTCTCCTACAGGGACAGGCGTAAACCCGTGGACCGCCGCCGGCCAAAATTGGTAACCAAGCGTTACAGCTATTCGCCCAGGACTGCGAGCTACGAATCTGTCCGGGAATAACTTGAACATCTCGCATCTCATCTTCAGGCCATCTTTGGCCGATCTTCAATCGCAAAATCCTCGACATAGCGCTGCTACGCCTGCGGTTTTGCTCAATCAGATCGACCAAATCCGACCTAAATCTGGGCGCGATATTGTCCAATTTATCCCGGACAGCTCCTAATCGTCGTCCAGCAGCAGGCGTGAAGGGAGTTCGTCCTGCAGGCGCCCCCCCAACTGGCTGTTCTCCTTGTCCAGCTTGATCATCAGACGGACCTCGTTGGCGGAATCGGCATGGGTCAGGGCATCGTCATAGGAGATCAGGCCGTTCTGGTAGAGGATGAAAAGAGACTGGTCGAAGGTCATCATGCCCTCCTCCCCTGAGCGCCGCATCAGATCCCTGAGCTTGTGAATCTCACCCTTGCGGACCAAGTCCTGCACCAGGGGGGAGTTGATCAGGATCTCCACCGCCGGGACCCGTCCCTTGCCGTCGGTCCGCAGAATCAGTGCCTGACCCACAATCGCCCGCAGATTGAGGGAGAGGTCCAGCAGGAGCTGATCCCGCCGGTCCTTAGGGAAGAAATTAATGATACGGTCCAGGGCCGAATAGGCATTGGAGGCATGGAGGGTGGTCAGTACCAGATGGCCGGTCTCCGCGAAGGCGACGGCATATTCCATGGTTTCCCGGGTGCGCACCTCGCCGATCAGGATCACGTCTGGCGCCTGGCGCAGGGTGTTCTTCAGAGCCACCTCATAGGAGTCGGTATCTATGCCCACCTCGCGCTGGGTGACGATCGACTGCTGGTGTTCGTGCAGAAACTCGATGGGGTCCTCGATGCTGATGATGTGACTGGTGCTGTGGCGATTCCGGTGCCCCACCACGGCGGCCAGGGTCGAGGATTTTCCCGAACCGGTGGCCCCGACGATGATGACCAGGCCGCGCTTCAACATGGCGAATTCGCGTAGCTTGGGCGGGAGTTGCAGATCCTTGAGGGTGGGGATCTGGCTTTCGATGCGCCGGATCACCATCCCGACCTGGTCACGCTGCATGAAGGCGCTGACGCGGAAGCGTCCAATCTTGGACGGATTGATGGCGAAATTCGCCTCCTTGGTGGCATCGAATTCCCGCCGGATCTTGTCGTTCATCACACTGAGAACGATCTCGCGCGCCTCCTGGTCGGTGAGAATATGTTTTGAAATCGCCTTTATGGCGCCATGCAGCTTGAGACAGGGCGGCCTGCCGGCGGTAATGAAGAGGTCCGACCCCTGTCGTTGAACCATCAGTTTGAGTAGTGCGGCTATTTCCATAAGGATCAGGCTGCGAAGACCTCTTTGTTCTGGGCGCGGGACCTTGCCTCCAGGCGGTTGACGAGACCTCGCCGCACCAAGTCCTGCAAACATTGATCGAGGGTCTGCATCCCAGCCGAAAGGCCCGTTTGAATCGCGGAGTACATCTGCGCCACCTTATCCTCGCGGATCAGGTTGCGGATGGCCGGCGTGCCGATCATGATCTCATGGGCCGCAATCCGCCCGCCGCCTATTTTCTTCAGCAGGGTCTGCGAGATGACGGAGCGCAGGGACTCGGACAACATGGACCTGACCATCGCCTTTTCGGCGGCGGGAAAGACATCGATGATGCGGTCGATGGTCTTGGCAGCGGAACTGGTGTGCAGGGTGCCGAACACCAAGTGCCCTGTCTCGGCGGCAGTCATGGCCAGGCGAATGGTTTCGAGGTCACGCATTTCGCCCACCAGGATGATGTCCGGGTCCTCGCGCAAGGCTGAACGCAAGGCCTCGGCGAACCCGAGGGTGTCCCTGTGCACCTCGCGCTGGTTGATCAGGCACTTCTTGCTTTCATGCACGAATTCGATGGGGTCTTCGATAGTCAGGACATGGTGGTATTTGGTTTCGTTCAGGTAGTCCATCATGGCGGCCAGGGTGGTCGATTTGCCGGAACCGGTCGGCCCCGTCACCAACACCAGCCCGCGCGGCACATTGACAATCTCTTTAAAGACATCGGGCGCCCTTAGGTCCTCCAGGGTCAGCACCTTGGAGGGAATGGTGCGGAAGGCCGCCGCCGAGCCACGATCCTGATTGAAGGCGTTGACACGGAATCGGGCCAGCCCCGGTATTTCGAACGAAAAATCGCACTCCAGGAATTCCTCGTAATCCTTGCGCTGCTTGTCGTTCATAATGTCGTAGATGAGCGAGTGGACCGTCTTGTGGTCCAGCGGGGGCACATTTATGCGCCGCACATCGCCATCGACGCGGATCATCGGCGGGAGGCCGGCCGACAGGTGCAGGTCAGATGCCTCGTGCTTGACGGAAAAGGCCAGCAATTCCGCGATATCCATCAATACCCCTTGCGATCAACTGAGTGTCATTGCCATCCTGGGTTCGCTGGAGCGACCCGATGGATTCAGAATCTTTGTATACTATCGGAATTCAAGCCTCAAGCCATTATGGATATCACAGAGAGAATTAAGCAGGTCAGAAACGAGATCCGGCACGCGGCCGAGAAATACGGGCGCGATCCGGACGCGGTCAACCTGCTCGCGGTGAGTAAAACCAAGCCCATCGATGCCATTTTAGCCGCTTATGGGGTGGGACAGCGCTTGTTCGGCGAGAACTATCTCCAGGAAGCCCTGGACAAGATGGCGGAATTGGCCCGCCTCGACATCGAGTGGCACTTCATCGGCCGGATACAAAGCAATAAAACACGCCAGATCGCTGAGAATTTCGCCTGGGTCCATGGGGTTGACGACCTCAGGCAGGCGCGCCGGCTCTCCGAGCAACGGCCTGAGCAGGCCGGGCCATTGAATCTCTGTCTTCAGGTCAACCTGAGCGGCGAAAAAAGTAAGGGTGGCGTTATGCCCACCGCCCTGCCGGGCCTGGCGCACGAAATCGCAGCCCTGCCCCGGGTCATTCTTCGAGGCCTGATGACCCTGCCGGCGCCCGAGTCGGATTTTTCGCTGCAACGGGAGCCGTTTCGGCGCATGCGGCAGTTGCTGGAAGAACTCAGAACCCAGGGCTTCCCTGTCGACACCCTCTCCATGGGTATGTCGGATGATCTGGAAGCCGCCATAGCCGAAGGGGCGACAATCGTTCGCATAGGCAGGGCACTGTTCGGTCCCAGGTAATGCCCCGCCGATCCCTCAGCGGAGGTAGAATCCTCTATTCCCGGACAGTTCCTTAGGCGATTGCCGGAAATTAATATCCCAGATTGCGCAGGATTTTCGTTCCCCTGCAAGGCGCCACAGGCGGCGCATAGTCGAACTATGTAACGCCTGGGGTAACGCAGCAGGGGGGCGAAAAGACAAGCAAGATGGAGGTTCTTGCAAAACTGCAAGAACCTCTTGCGGTTCAGGGATGAACCGCCATTTTCAATGGCCTAAGCCATTGAAAATGAAGAAAACGAAAAATCGCATTTTTCGTTTTCGCCTTGCAAAATGGCCAGGATGGCCAT
>JAHJDE010000082.1 GCA_018812525.1 Gammaproteobacteria bacterium | reverse complement strand
CGGCAGAGCCGCTCCCACCGCCGTGGGAGCGGCTCTGCCGCGAAAAGATATCTATAATTACGGTGACACTTTACTAAATACACTTAATTAGTAATTAAGTGTATTTAGTAAAGTGTCACCGTAATTCCTGTCCTTCCTGAACTTCGGGGTGAACTGCTTTGTAGGTTCTATATACTTACCGCCTCTCAACAAAGAACCGTCCCGAGCCCATGAACAGACGCCGCGCGCCGATTATGTCCCTTCGGTCCACCCTGCCTTTCCCCGTCCTTTGCCTGCTTCTCGCACTCGCTGCGCCACCCGTCCGGGGGGCGGCGGATTACAGCGGGGAGCGCCTGACGTTCGTGCAGGCGGAAAAGGCCCTGCGCGAGGGTCGAATGGCGGAGTACCGGGATCTGAAGGCTTCCCTGCGCGGCTATCCGCTGCTGCCTTATCTGGAATACGGGGAGCTGACCGCTGATCTGGGCCGAGACCCGGACCGGGTCAGGGCGTTCCTCACTGAACATGACCAGACCGCCCTTGGCGCACGCCTGCGGGTCGCCTGGCTCAAGCATCTCGGCAAGAACGGACAGTGGGACCCGTTCCTGGAGGGCTTCCGGGGCTCCGGCAGCAATGAGCTGCGCTGCTATCATCTCCAGGCACTGCTGGCCACAGGGAAAGAGAAGGATGCCCAGGCCCGGATCAAGCCCGTCTGGCTGACGGGGGACTCCCTGCCGGATAACTGCGACCCGGCGATAGAAGCCCTGCGCAAATCAGGCCACCTTTCGCCCACCCTGGTGTGGGAGCGCCTGGACCTGATCCGGGAGGAGCGAGGCAAGCAGCGGCTGACCCTGATGCGCGCCATGAGGCAATACCTCCCTGCCAAGGAGTATGTCTGGCACGACCTCTGGATGCAGACCCTGGGTGATCCCCGGAAACTACTCGCCAATCCCCTGCTGAATCAGAAGCACCCCTCCCGCGACCTGGTGGTGGTGCATGCCCTCATCCGGCTCGGCTGGAAGGACCGGGATGCGGCGCTGGGGGCCTGGAACAGGTACAAGGATGTACTGGCCCCGGCCCAGCGGAAGCGCGTCGAAAAGGGACTCGGCACCGCCCTGGCCTACCGGCGGCATCCGCAGGCCCTCGCCTTTCTAGGCAAGGTCAAGAACTGCTCACAGATGCCCGGCCTCTGCGAACTGCGGGTGCGTCAGGCCCTGAAGCGGCAGGAGTGGAAGCTGGTCGCGGGCTGGATCGACGACATGCCAAAGAACCAACAGCATGACGAGGAATGGCTCTACTGGAAGGCTAGGGCGCTGGGGCAGATCGGCCAGAAGCTGGAGGCCGTCAAGCTGTTCCAGGAGGTTGCCCAGGACCGGAGCTACTACGGCTTCCTCGCCGCCGACCGGATCGGCAAGACCTATCGTCTGGAGCATCTGGAGGTGGAGACATCCAGGGGCGAGATCCGGGCGCTGCTCGCCCAGCCCGCCTTCCAGCGTGCCCGTGAGCTCTATCTCCTCGACCGGAAGGGTCCGGCCCAGAGCGAGTGGTTCTGGGCCACGCGCAACCTGGACAACAAGGGCCTGAAACTGGCTGCCAAGCTGGCTTACCAATGGGGCTGGCACCACCGGGCCATCCTGACCCTGCTGCCCACCGGTTACTGGGACGACCTGGATATCCGCTTCCCCCTGGAGCACCGCAAGCTGATCGAGGCCGAGGCGAAGGCGCTGGGGATCAGCAGTGCCTGGATCTTCGCCATCCTGCGCCAGGAGAGCGGCTTCGCGGCGGATGCCCGCTCCCCCGTTGGTGCCCTTGGCCTGATGCAGCTGATGCCGCAGACCGCCCGGCAAGTGGCCAAACGGTTGAAGATGGGGCATTTGAAGGAGTCGGACATCCTTGCGCCCCGGAACAATATCCGCCTGGGGAGCAATTATCTGAAGGAGTTGCACGAGGATCTCAACGGTGAACTGTTGCTGGCCACCCCCGGTTACAACGCCGGTCCGCACCGGGCGCGGGCCTGGCTGCCGGAGAAGGCGATGCCCGCCGACCTCTGGGTGGAGCTCATCCCCTTCGACGAGACGCGGCTCTATGTCAAACGGGTCCTGAGCTATGTAGCCATCTACGAAAGCCGCCTCGGCAAGAAAGTGGTGCGCCTCAAGGACCGCATGCCCGAAATCAGCAGGGCCATGCTCCGCGCGACGCAGCGAACCCTCACCGGGGAGGAGATGCCGACCACCCCGGAGGCCCCTGCCGCAGATCCGGCACAGGCACCACGGAAATCGGAAGGTCAGGCTCCTCAAGGAGGCCTTCCGGACATTCCGTGAACAGCGTTATCAGCGCATGGCGGCTAACAGTCGGGCAAGCGGCTCTGAGAGGCTGTGAAAAAACCTCCCGCCCACCACGCCCAGTGCCGCCCTCGCTACGGCAGGAGGTATTTTCACAGCCTCTAAGGTTACTTTCAGTTTAAAACCGAATTCCATGCTTTACTTTATGCAGGCGGGCTTGCTGACAAAGGGGGTGAGTCATGGGAGAGGTCTTCGACTATGTGGATGAGCTGGGTCCGGCCAAGATCATCCATGTCTATGAGCCAACGCATAATCTCAAGGCGGTGCTGGTGGTCGATAATGTGGCGGCGGGGCCGGCCATCGGTGGCCTGCGTATGGCGCCCGATGTGAGCACCCGCGAATGCGCCCGGCTCGCCAGGGCCATGAGCCTAAAAAATGCCTCGGCCGGACTGCCTCACGGTGGTGCCAAATCGGTCCTGTTCGGCGACCCCAAGATGGCCCGCGGCGATAAGGAACAGTTGATCCGTGAGCTGGCCTGCGCCCTGCGGGATGTGCAGGATTATATCTTCGGCCCCGACATGGGGACGGATGAGGAGGCCATGGCCTGGGTCAAGGACGAGATCGGCCGCGCCGTGGGCCTGCCGCGTGAGGTGGGCGGCATTCCCCTGGATGAGATCGGCGCCACCGGCTGGGGCCTCTATCAGGCAGTGGACGTGGCCCTGTCCCATTGCGGTTTCGAACTCATGGGGGCGCGGGTGGTGGTGCAGGGCTTCGGTGCCGTCGGCAAGCATGCCGCCCGTTTCCTGGCCGAAAAAGGGGCAATCATCGTAGGGGTGGCCGATTCCAGGGGGACCATCCACAACCCCGAGGGGCTCGATCTCCAGACACTGCTGACCCTGAAGGCAGAGGGGCGCAGCGTGATCGAATATGCGGAGGGCAGGAAGCTCAAAGGTGGGGAGGTGGTGGGGATCGAGTGCGACATCTGGATCCCGGCGGCACGGCCCGATGTGGTGAACGGCGATAACGTGCAACGCCTGAAGACGCGGCTGGTGGTGCAGGGGGCCAATATCCCCTTCACCTACGATGCGGAAAAGATTCTGCACGAACGCGGCGTTCTGGTCGTTCCCGACTTCATCGCCAATGCCGGCGGCGTCATCTGTGCGGCCATGGAATATCAGGGGATGAGCCAGTCAGCGGCCCTGCAGGTGATCGAAGAAAAGATCCGGGCCAACACGTCCGAGGTGCTGGAGGTGTCCAAGGCCAGGAAAGCGATGCCCAGGGATGCCGCCCTGGCGCTGGCCACCGCTCGCATCCGGCGGGCCATGAAGACGCGGCGCTGGTCGATTTTTTAATCGGGTTTCGCGCAAAGACGCAAGGTCGCAAAGAGATATTTGGAGGCATTTGGCGACTTTTCCTCTTCTCGCGAGTTTATTCGAAAGCGGGAAAGGGTTATGTATCGAATCCGATTCCACGGCCGGGGCGGGCAGGGGATGAAGACCGCCGGGCGCATCCTGGGGACGGCCTTCTTCCTGGAGGGCTACGAGGTGCAGGATGCCCCGCGCTACGGCGCCGAGCGGCGCGGATTGTCGGATACGGCAAGCATGCGCGGATCTCGGGACGCTGGAGCGTCCCAGGATGCATTCCCACGCCGGAGCGTGGGAACGATCAACAGCGCCATCGTCGGCGTTCGCTTCTACTTCGGCGAATCCAAGTCCCTGAAACAGCGTCACCGCGAGGACGACCCGGTCAATCCCCTCTTCAACTCCCTGATGGGGGCTGCGAATGGGCTGTAGCGGCGGCAACACCACACGGATCAATGGGGTTTACAGCGAGGTCGTTGACTGCAACGGTAATGTGATTTCGCGTAGAGGCATCTGCTAGGAGACCACCATGTCTGGTAAGCATAGAGGTCTTGAGGGCATTAGCACCCTGGCGCTGGCAGGCTTGCTGGCAATGCTGGCGGCCGGCTGCGACAGCACCATCCATCGGCAGGCCAACATCGGCGGCGTCGATACCCTCAGCCTGGATGCCAAACAGCGTCTGAAGCTGGTGGGCAACCGTTCCGGGCATGAAGGGATACGGGTAACCTGCACCGAACCCAGCCCGGATGCCCTGGTGGCCAAGGCCGCCGTGATGGCGGCCAGCGGCAAGGTTCCTAACGGGGCCGATGGCGGTGTGTCGGGGGGCTCCTCGGAATCGGCGGCCTCGATCGGCTTTCGCGACCATACGGTGCAGATGCTGCGCGACGGCTATTTCCGCCTTTGCGAGGCCTATATGAACGGCGCCGTCGACAAGGCGCAATACGCGGAGATGGTTCGGAATATCGACACCTTCATGGTCGTCGTCTCCGCCTTGCAGATCGTCGGGACCAACCCCGTTGCCCCCGCCGTTGCCATCTCGGCGGGGTCCATGACGGCGAAGGCCGGTAGCGGTGGTCCAGAGGCGGCATTAGGCGATGGCACGAAGGCCAGCAACATTGAGATCAAAGGCGTGCAAAGCGTTGAGAACAAGAACGCCGATGCGGCCGTCAAGATCGTGCAGGCCTATTTGAACTACCGGCGGCAGTACCGCCTTAGAGTGTAATTTCAGGCAACCCCAGGACGGAATGGCTGATCGACGAGAATGGCGCGGACCGGAACATGCGCCTGTTGGATGATTTCTGGTTCGACGATCCTGACGGAAAACGCTGGCTGGCCCCGGCGGGCAGCTCCATCAACGGCGCCAGCATCCCCCGCCCGCTCTGGTCCACGGTGGGCAGCCCCTACACGGACGATTATCGCCGCGCCTCTGTTGTCCATGATGTGGCCTGCAACGATCCGGCTATATCAAGGAAAGCGGCAGATGTGATGTTTTTTCATGCCTGCCGTGCCGGGGGCTGCTCCCCGGCCAAGGCGAGAATGCTTTACGCGGGCGTCCGGCTTGGGGCATGGGGCAACCAGGCCCTGGTTGGCCCCCCCTCTCCCCGAGATTTGTTAGCGGGGTTCAAAACCCTCACCCGGATGGCGAAGATATTTGGGGAAGAAAAACCCCTTTGTTTGATCAACAAAACAGGGGCCGTAAGGCCCCTTGTTTTTGGGAGAACGTGGCGGGGGAGTCAGAAAGGTTCGTCG
>JAHJDE010000081.1 GCA_018812525.1 Gammaproteobacteria bacterium | reverse complement strand
GATGTAGAGCCGCAGGTGCTCCGGGATGTCGTAGCTCGCTTCGTAGAGGTCGCAGGCGTAGTCCGAGGCCTTGCCTTCAAAAAGGCAGACTTCATCGTAGCGTTCCAGCGCATCGGAGAGGCGGTAGCCGAGATCCCCCAGCAGGAAGCCCAACTGGGTGGCGGCGGTTTCGTCCAGGTCCTCAAGCTGCTCGTACCAGAGGGCGATGTCCCCCTGCCCGATGACGGCGACCTTTGCCAACTCGGCCAGCGGGTCTTCGCCGTCGATGAACTGGATTTCCACCTCTTCGCAGCCGCGCGTTTCGAGCTGCCGCATGCCGGTTTCGTACTGTTCCAGGCTATCGAAAAAAAAGCCGGTGTGATCGAGGCTGTAGGGCTGTGCGTAAAAAGTGGTCACGGGTCTTCTCCTGCGTTTGTGAAATCGTGGCTTCACAACGGCGCGGAGACAGGAGGAACGGAAGGCCCGGAAAACCATCAGGGTGCGGCCCGCAAGCATGAGGACAGGGCGATGGTTTCCGCCGAAGGGGAGGCTTGAAGCGACGACGACCGCGCCAGGATTGCCACTATTAATTTCACGACCAGGAGAAGTCCTGACCCAGGCCCCAGCACAGACCCTCAGCCATACCCGGCCTATACAAAGGAACCAAGGAACAGGGAAAGAAGCCACCCGCAGCAGCCAACGCGGCAAGAAAGGGAAATCCTCCCCCCCGGTGAAGACAGCAGAGAGATGGCAAGAAAAGCCGAGGCGCATAAAGGGCAGCCCGGCACGGCAGATTGAGGTTGAGGACTAAACGCGCTGCAACCCGTGCTTTCCCAGGTTCGGATAAAGCCCCGGAAGCTGATGAGCGAAGACCTCTGCCTTATCTTTGGTGGCAAAGCCTTCAAGCACGAAACGGCAACGGTATGAAACGGGATGGCAAGGAGGCCTTCCCGTCACTCCAAGGATGGAGCCGCGCAGGGAGCGCGGCAGCGGAGCTGCCAAGAGCGGGCGAGTGGGAGCGGAGCGTCTCTGGAATCTTGACTTGAGACCTTGTCCGGCGGTGATTTTGCTCGTTGTCGATCATACCGATAAGGGTATAATTTCCCGGTGAACATCTTCCCTCGAACTGAGCGTCCACTGCACTGGGTCGGCTCGGCCAAGCGCGACCTGCTGAGTTTTCCAGGGGAGGTGGTGGACGAGTTCGGTTATGGGCTTGGCGTGGTACAGATGGGCGGTCAGCCGCCTGCCGCCAAGCCGTGGAAGGGCGAGGGACCGGGTGTCTTCGAATTGGTGGAGAATTTTCGCGGGGATACTTACCGGGCCGTATATACCGTACGTTATGCCAAAGCGGTCTATGTTCTGCACTGCTTCCAGAAGAAATCGCCCTCGGGCATCCGCACGGCCAGAACCGACATTGACCTCATCCATGAACGATTAACGCTGGCACAAAGCGACTACGAGGCGCGATATGGCAATGAAAAGTGAAGTAGTGGAAGCCGGGACAGGCGATGTCTTCCAGGACTTAGGATTTGAGGATGCGGGAGAACGGAAACTTCGTGTCCAGCTCGCCCTGCGGCTGAACGACATCATCAAGGATCGCGGACTGAAGCAGGTCGATATCGCCGCCATCCTGGGCATTCCCCAGCCCCATGTATCCGAACTGCGCCATTTCAAGCTCAGCCGCTTCTCTTCCGAGCGCCTGCTGCACTTTCTTACCCTGTTCGACAAGGACGTGGAAATCCTCATTCGGCCCAAGGCGGCGAATCACGCCACAGGTTCGGTATCGGTGCTGGTTGCTGCTTGAATTGAAATTTGGATACACCAACGACATGACGCAGGTGGACCCTCCCAATACCTGTGAGGGATGCGAATGAGTACGAATGAACGGGATGGCAAGGATGCCTTCCCGTAACGCCAAGGATGGAACCGCGTCGGGAACGCGGTAGCGGAGCTGCCAAGCGCGCTTGCGCCTGGGAGCGGAGCGCCCAGGGATGGGTGATCATCCCCTGCGATTGAGACAGGCGCCGGTCCTTGATCCAGGTCTTTGGGGATCGAATATGGCAAAGGCGCCCATTGGCTGTATGCTATTGCCATACAAGACAACGCCAAGGTAGTGACCATGTCCTCTTCAATACTCAGTGTCCGTGTCAACGCCTTCGAGCGGGAGATGCTTGTAGCGGCGGCTGAACAGGCCCATGCCAGCCTCAGCGACTTCGTGCGGCGCAAGGCCCTGGAAGCGGCGGAAATGGCGGTGATGGAGCGTAGAGCCATCACCATTCCGGCCGAGGATTGGGAGCGGTTCGAGGCCTGGACCGAATCCCCGGCGGTCGAAATCCCCGCACTGAAAGAACTGGTGAACAGACGCCCCACATGGCAGAAGTGACGCCACCGCGCCCCTTGGCGGCGGGGGATGACCGAACCGGCTTCGATTGCGGGCGTACCAGCCTCAATCAGTGGTTCCAGCGTTTCGCCTGGCAAAACCACCAAACGGGTGTGTCGCGGACCAATGTCATCCTCGATGTGGAGACAGGCAGGGTCGCCGGCTTCCTGAGTTTAAGCGCGGCCCAGATCGAAAGGGGTTATCTCACCAAGTCCGATCAGCGGAATCAACCCGACCCGGTGCCGGTCACCCTGCTTGGGCAGCTCGCCGTGGACAAGGACTACCAGGGGCTGGGTCATGCCCGTTCGCTTCTTTATTTTGCCCTGAAGACCGCACTTCGCACCTCGCGGCACATGGGCAGTTTCGGCGTGCTCACCCACCCCTTGGACGACGGGGTTCGTGCCTTCTATCGGCGATGGGGATTCCAGGACCTCCCCTGCGACCCGAAGCGATCCATGATCGTCCGCATGCGGGATCTGGAATGGAGCGAATTGGGGAATTGAATCCCGGTATGCGGATGTTCTCCACCAGCATCTCAATGGCCGCCTTGCCCTGGGTTTTCTTCCCTTGCTCGATCAGCTCACGGGTATCCAGACGGGAGTATTGGAAGCAGACTGAGAACCAACTATCTCAGTTTCCCCTTGTGCGAAGACACCCCGACAGAAATTGGAGATTGACGTTCTGCTGGCTGAGCGGCGCGACTCGGCACAGGGGGGATATTACGGAAGCGGCTGGATGATCATGTGCTGCCTACCTTCGCCGACCGGATTTTGCCAGTGCATACACCCGTTGCCCGTTGCAGCGTCAGGTTGCACGTGCCCGATCCACGACCGATGCGAGCTGCATTTATTGGCGATTTGACTCAACCTGGGAAATCAGCTTTGCAAGCTCTGCCTTATTTCTGATGTGAAGGCGCTTGTAAATCTCATTTGCCTGGTTTGTCACCGTTGAGGGCGAAACGGATCGTATTCTCGCAATCTCCTTGTAGCTGAGACCGTTTCCAAGGAGCTTTGCTACTGCCGCCAGATGCGTGGGGAGAAGTGACAGATGGTCCCTATATTTCAGCGTGACGTCGTAATAGCTGCCAAGCGGACTGATCTGCCAAGAGAGGCGCTTGCCACTGCCCTCGCAACTGAAGCGCTGCTGAATTTCCTTGCACATCTCACTGGGAAGCCCCCCCCCCCCGCGATTTCTGGCCATTCTTCCTGCAAGACAGAAAGGAAACGGGGGGTGTGCGAAACGATGTGTCCCTGCTTATCACAGATGGCCGTTTCGGGCATACCCAAGGGGGTTAAATGTCCCCGGTGGGTGTTTTTGATTGCATATTGCAGCCGGTGCGCCTGAAAGAGATGGGGTAGCGCCAATTGCACCAACAGTTGCTCGGTGGGTGAGAAAATGGGGTGCAGCGAATTGCGATAGAAATCGATCGACACCGTGTCATTGGTACCCGCTTCGGCATGCAGGGTTCTCAGCACATGCGGCATGTTGGGCAAGTCCTCTATGATCGACTCCAGTGATAGGGCACTGTCCTCGGGGGAGTAACAGACGCAACCAATACACCGGGAAGACCGGCGATCCTCCGATGAGTCGCTGCCAGACAGGCTCTCGCAGCAAAAGATGCCGGTGGGGTAGTTATACGCAAATCGGCAGCCATTTCCCCCTGCCAGTTCCAGAGAGCCAAGTGCCGTATCAAACGGAACGACGCACAGGAGGGACTTTAAGGTCCAGCACATTAACCCCTCGATGGGGGGGTATAATGCGGCCTTATAAAGGCTAAGGGTGAGTTTATCGAGAACATCAATATGCTCCCTCTCGATGTAGCGCATGGTGGGCGCGCTCCTCGCATGTTCCAAATCCTTCTTCATGAAATCAAAAGGCAGCCTTTCCCGCCATGGGTCGAATGACCCAGAGTGAATATTGGCCATCTTGATTACCCCCCCTTGTACAGCAGATTCCTGTAAAACCCCGTGCTGTGGCGCGGTTCAATTGTAGGAGCGGGCTTTTCCGGGGGGTAGGTAGGTTTTCCTACCTTGACTTCAAGGTGTCGAAGGCGGCTGTTTGTGGAGCAAGGAAGATGGCGTGGTCAGTAGCGGGTAGTATGATCCGGCTGCGAATCCAGCCAGTCGAGCAGACTCATCAACCCGGCGAAATACATAAGTTGATTCCTGTTCAGCTTAGCGGTCTCATCGACAGCAACCCCTGAGAACTTCTCGCGGGCATGCCGAATGACCTTGTCCAGGTACTTGATATCGGTGTTCAACTCGGCAGCTATCCGTTTCATGGGTTTCCCCTCGGCCAAGCCCCGCAGTACCGCCCTCTCTTTCTGACTGAGTTCCTTTATGAATGGCCGGATGAAGGGTTCGGCATGGAGCGCATTGGACTGCACCGCCGCATGAAACATGCGTGTCGAGAGTTCTAGGCGATCAAGGCTGTCCGATTTCAGCTTTTCAAACAGACGGTCGTTTTCACTGCTGATAAAGCTCGCTCCCGCGATGCCCCGCGCACTCGACATCAATGGCAGCGTGAGTCCATTGACGACTTTGTAGTCTTCCCTGGCAGTTACGATGACATTCTTGCCGGCTTCGTCCATTTGCCCGCTCTTTACCTCAACCCACCAGTCCAGTGGGGTCAATGTACCCTTAGCGATTGTTTTTACGATGGGATCGTCCCGGCCAAATTGCGCCTCGGTATAGTGGGACATATAGGCTGGGCAGTACGTGTCCGAGACCTTGTAGATCAGGTTCTTTGGTGAATGCGTCTCCAGGACGATGCGAGGAATGAAGGTATAGAGCACGCCTTCAAAGCCAAGCCGATAGACCTGTTGTTCAAAGGCATGAAAGGCCTCATCAAAGTTTTGTGCACGAAAAAGCCTTTCGGCAAACTCCCCTACATCGGAATTTGGCTGAGACATTGCATTTGCACTCCATTTCGGTCCTTACGGGATTAGTGCCCATTATCCCACATAATAACAATGGCATTTCAAGACTTTGCCGCCAAATTCCCCGTTTAACGGTCTGTTCGAAGTCAGAAGGGTTGAGGGCCTCCCTGGCCCCTCGGCACCTATTTTTCCAGATGCAGGAAGTTCAAACCTCCCATATATAGTTTTTGATGGGCCTCGGCGACACGGAAGCCGACGCTGCGCACCTGCGCAATCAGCTCGTCCATTTCGATAAACCGGGCGGTCCCATTCCCGCAGAAAGCCAGATTCTGTTCCCGGAACCTCTGCCAATAGGGATGGGCAATCAACTCCCTTTCGGAGGCCTTCAGAAGGGCAGGCATGTCGATCAGCGGGTTCGGGGTCGCCAATACGAATGTGCCATTTTCGCGTAGCGCCCTGAAGATACAGGAGAGCGCCCTTAGCGGATTCTCCCAGGCATAGTAGCTATTGATGGACAATGCCGAGTCGTGGCACCCGAGCCTAGCCTCCTCAATCTTGCCCTCCAGGATCACGCAGGGCTTCCCCGGAAATTGCGCCAGCATCCAGCGGGCGCGGGTCACCATCTCCGGGGCATAATCCAGCCCGGTGTAACTCCGTACGCTCGTTTTCTCCAATATGAAAGGGGCGATTTTTGCGGCACCGCAACCGAAATCGATGACATCACCCCCCATCCGGTCCGCCACGGCCTGATTGAGCTGCAACATCATCGAGGGCATGATGCCCTGAAAGGCCATGGCGTAATCATCCCAGTCCTCTCGCAGATAGCCGTTGCTCATTGGATACCTCCCACCCAATCGAAAAAGCCTGGTTTGGTTTGGGCGATCTCCCAGGCCACACAGGCCAGTGAATAGGGGCCGCCGTAGCTTGCACCGATATCCGGCGACAGCAGGCGTGCCCCCATCAATCGCTGGTGTAGCGTGACATCCTTGGGCTTCATCGCCATGAGGACAAAATCCGCCTTGAGGGTTACCGCTGTGCGGTAGAAGGCGCTGTAATAGGCCTTCAGGAGGGACGGGCTGCCATTGCGAATGACGAAGCGACCCAGCTCTTCGAGGCGTTTTCCCTGGCGACGAAACTCTGCGACTTCGGGAGGGAAATAGCTATCTTCCGGCAGGCCCAGAGGGCCGTCGATGGCCAGGCGGGCCGTGCTGTTTACTTGCCCCTGGCTGTCCCGCGTATAAAAGACGATCGCGGTATCATCATAGTCATCGGCATAGACATCGATCGAGGGATAGATTGCCTTATACTCGGCGGCGCGCAACGCGCGGACTTCATTCAGCTCTTCAAGAGATGTCACCATTTGCAGTGGTGAAGGCAGAGGCGCTGAAAACTTGATGTGGAACATGTCTGCTCTCCAGTCGTTGAACGGGAGGCCAGTCTCTTTTTAGTGCGGGGGGAGGCTCTCGGTGAGCCTTGAGGGGAACCGGGGGGAATCGGAGTGTATTTTCTGACGGCAGGGGGAATGAAGAAGCTCCCCTGATTTGAGCAACCTTTATGGATGTGACAGCGCAACAAAAACGTCTGCTCGGCATTGTCGAGGAACGGTTCTCCGCCATCGGAGGGTATGTGGCCGAGGGGAAGACATTGCACCTCAATGGCCGCGAGCTATCGCTGCAATCCCTGCTCAGTCCGTTTCGGACCATTCTTGATTCAAGGGAATTCACCCACCTTCCGCCGTTGTTCGACGCGAAGGAAAATTTCCCCATTGCGGATATGTACGTGGAACTTGCGGTGGCCCCCTCGCGGGGGCTTGCCGATCCGAACCGGTTGAGCAGAGGAATGACGCTCTCCGAGGAACTGGAGACGCGGCATGATCGGCAAAGGGCCAGACGCCTGACGATTGAGCAGGCGGTTCACAACCCCCAACATCGCAATCTTGTCGTTCTCGGTGACCCTGGCAGCGGCAAGACCAGTTTGCTGAGGTACCTTACCCTACAAATCGCCGGTGGCAATTCTCCCCGGTGGATTCTGCCCCTCTATATCTCATTACGCCGCTATTGGCAGGAGAAAAAAAATCGCGGCGCTGCCGATGAAACACTGTCGCTGACTCAGTATGCAGCCGCCAAGCTATTCAACGAACGCGGCGGCAATGTCACTACCTCCTTGTACACTCTGTTTGTGCCATCTATTTGGAAAACAAGATCTGAGAGGGTGGTTGAGGCAGGAGAGCAGTTTGAGGTTATCGAGAACCTGTTGGCCATGCTTTCAGGCCCCGGCAGAGAGCATGTGCTGTTCTTGCTCGATGGATTCGATGAGCTGGCCTCACAGGAAGAGGCCGTCGAATCGCTCACCCATGAAATCAGACAACTGAGCTACGGATTTTCGTGGGTGCTGACTTCCCGGCAGACCGGCTTTTTCGGCGGGCTGGATGAGGACATCCGCTATGAGGTGGTCAGTCTGCACAAACAGGGGATCGAAGACCTGGTCGGTAACTGGTTCCGGCAGAACGATGACCCAGGTGCCCAGGAAAACCGCAAACAGCTACTGACGCAGATACAGGAAAACCCGCGCCTGCTGAGTATGGCGCGCAATCCATTTCTGCTGACGCTGCTCTGTTATATCCGACAAAACAATGACCAACCTTTGCCGTTGCAACGGAGCGAGATCTACGACCAGATAGTCGCATTGATTCGCTCACAGCTCCGGTTCAGGGCTAAGAACCCGGCGCTGTTCGGCGGGGCCGAGTACGACTACCTGGCTCGCTTCTGTCATTATCTCTATACGGACGCCCCGGATGCGCCAAAGCAACTGTTTGACCAAGATGATTGGTCTGCCTGCGCCAAACCGGATGAACCGCCCTCGCTGAAAGAGCATTTCCTTCCCTCTCGTCTATTGAATGGCTGGTGGGAAGGCAGCGATTACCACTTCATTCACCTGACCTTTCAGGAATACTTCATCGCCCAGCACCTTGCCCGGCAGGCGTTCGATGGCATCAGACAGCACCTCTATAAACCCCATTGGCGCATGGTTCTCCGCTTCCTGGCCGGCATCTATTGGAAGAGCCGAAGGAAGGATGATTATGGCCAGCTCCTCCGTGCGCTCGTCGAGCCTCCCGATCTTGCCGGTCTTCTCTACATAGAGGCGGCCTGGATTCTGGTCGAGGCCGGTCTGGAAGACAGTACGCCGATACTCGGAAAGGACCTGCGGGATATACTCTGGCAAACCTGGCTTGAAGGCCGGCCTTATGTGAAGGACTCTGCCGGTGAGGCATTGGCTATTCTGGCCCCCGGCTATCTTTGCGAGAAATTCTTCCATATGGTTGCCGATAAGGAGTTGCCCACCGAAGCGGGACAAGATCCCAGGGTGACCTGGCATCGTGTCTGCCGGGCTGGTTGTTATCCAAGCAAGCGCCGTTTTGTGGAAACGGTATCCCTGCTTGGGAGGGCGGCATCGGAAGATGCCGACCAGATATTGATCGACCTCTTTTTCGGCGATTATGACGAGAGCGAAGGGGATATTCCGCTTGCGGCCACGGCCGCCATCGGGGAGAAGAACACGCCCGAGATCAGAAAGGCGATCCTGGCGCGAGCCAGGCAGCATGCATCGCCAATGGATGACCGTTTATGCAAACTGGCCGAAATGACCCGGCATCGGGACTTTGTCCCCTGGCTTTTGGAGCAATTGCCCAAGATACCCACCGATGACCCTGGTATCTATTCCCCCGTTCTTGTCGCGTTGACAGCAATCGCCTCGCCGGATGCCGAGGAAGCATTGAGGGCCTTCATAGACGACCATGACCTACTGAAACTGCCCTTCGAGGCGATGGAGGCCTTTGCCGCGATTCAGTCGGATTCGGTAAAGAGATGGTTTGCCGAGCGCTTGGCTTGCGACGATGAGCAGATCCGGCAGAAAGTGCTCGTTATAGCCATTGCATATGATTTTATGGACACCAATACCCTTGTCGATGCCCTGTACCGTTCGAGCGACATCATCCAGCATACCTATATCGAGTCGATAGGTGACCGCGCCGCGACCGGAAGAAAAACGGACCGGAAAATCACGGACTTTATCGCCGGGATAGCCTTTTCCGATCATGAAAACGCCTACCCGGCCATACGGGCATTAACGGAAATCGCGCTGCATGAAATCGAATCGGACCAGGTCAGGCCCCCTTACCTTCAGGGCTTCCGTGCCTGTCTCTACGGAGAAGACGAAGATGCAATCAAGTGCGCACTCCACGTGCTGGGGAAGGCAAAGGACAGGCTGAGCTTCGACAAGATGATCGAAATGGCCGAGGGGCATCATAACGACAACCTTTGTGTTCCAGCCATCCAGGCGCTAGCCAATTTCGCACAGACGCACAAGGGCATATTGGTGGAGCGGCTGAAAGGGATAATCGATAAGGAAATAGCCGGTGATGAGCCTGTTGTCCTTGAAACCGCGCTCGATTCCTTGACCCAGGTGGATATTCGAGAAGCGAAGAAGTATCTGCACCTGCCAATATCAAAACATACGATCACCCTTGCCTGTGCCGAACAGGGGCTCTTGCTGTTTGATGACTTCTATGTGGACCGGCATGGCAGCAGGCATTCGTGGGAAGAACCCCTTAAACGCCCGACCCTGAATCCTTCCGTCAACGCCGTTGATCAGCAGGCGGCGCTACGCAGCCTTTGCCGGTATCTATTGGATCGGGGTCTGGCCACGAAGGCGGGAAAATATATATATAGCGGTAAGGTTCCGCTGTTCAGCCAAAACGAGAATGTTGGTCTGACTGTCAGAAGTGTTGATAAACGAACCGGTGATGCTTTCTTGAAAGGTGACGAGATCGGCCCCGCTGCCGCACAGAGACTGATGGACTGGATTAATGAGCACTTCCCGTTGGAAGTGGATTCCTCCTCTCAAACGTGACAAATTGGAGATTCAGCGCTGTTTCCTGGCAATCAACATCACATTGGTGGACGGCGCCTGTGAGGGAGGGGGTAAAACCCTCATGGCAATCCGGGCCAGTAGATAGCTCAGGGCCAGGCTGATGTGCCATGTCCAGCGATGGGCAAAATAGCGTTCATTTGGGGCTTTCGGGGCCGATCTCAGAGAGAACCTGTGCATCCAGTAGACAAGACTCTCATGGGGAGAGAAAGGGAGTTCGAGGGTCTCTATTTCCACAAGTCCAAGGGTGCTGGCAAGGGCATGTAATGAACCTTTGTTCCACCAGGTAAGATGATGGGGCGGGGCATTAATAGGAAAATTGGGAATGGAAGTCATGGGCGAAGGGTGGAGAGGGGCTCCAATGATTATCGTTCCTCCAGGTTTGAGCAGTCTGATGAGTTGCTCTACAAACTGTCGCGGCTGAGCGGTATGTTCAATGACCTGGAAAGCGGTCACTACATCGTAGGTCTCCTGTTCTATCGCGAGAAGTTCCTCAAGTGACATTCGCATGACTTGAGGGATGCCTTCAGGCCCGGCATAGGGGTCAAGTCCATGATAGTGGCAATCAGGGAGCTGTTTCGAGAACTCCCCATTTCCGCATCCGACATCAAGGATCTTCTGCTGGGAGCGGATGTGCCGCGCAGCTTCCCTGAATTCGGCGCGCTGGTCGGAGTGAGAGCTTAATAAACGATGCGCCTGGTGTTTTGAATAGAATCGCTTGTAAAAACCCTCATCTCCTGGGATGGGCGGGTCGAAATAATATAATCCTGTTGGTGACTCATAGAGTGAAACCTGTTTATAGGTCGCGAAGAGATGGGATATATCCCCTGCCCCCGCGGCCTTCCACAGGGATGTCAGAGTGCCGACAGCGACGCCATGAACCCGTCTGCGGGGCGGTTCACCCGTAATCGGACAAGGGGCTTCTACCATGATGATCTCTTCAAGATACTGACATCCGTTGCCGAGTTAAGCTGGTAACTGATATGCCCCCAGCGAATACGGTTTGATCCGGCGGCAATGACCATCCCCCAATGGAACAAGTCAAGCAATGGCTTGAATAGCGCAAGCAGCCACTGTCCAATCTGATCATGCAGGGAATCCGCACATCCCAGGCGGCGGGCTACGATATTCTGGATTAGGCATTCCGCCAGTGACAGGCAGATAAGCAGCGCAAAGGCTGGCTGCCCTACAGGGCTGTTCCAGCCGCTAAACAACATTGCCCAGCCTAGTAAACGCACCGAGGTCATGGTCAGGGCAAAAAACCAGAGCTGCGGAAGATAGATCCTGACGATCTGGTACTGGCGTCTGCCGAAACACCATGCGCCCAGTAAACTGGCCCTGACGGGAGTTGGCACCAGCAGCGCCCTTCTCGTCAGAATCACGAGCTGTGAGGCGATTGCCTCTCGCGCTATCGAGAGATCGTCAGAAAGGGTTGTTGAGAGAAGCTTGCCGAGCTGTAGCCGCTCCACGGCCTCCCTGGAAAACGCCAGTGATCCACCCCAGGCGGTGGGGGCGCTGTCGAGCCTCGGAAGCAAGGCAATCGCCCGGTCGATGCTGGCAATCACATGCCCACCGAATGATGAATGGTCCAAAACTGGCCAGCGATACCCGGTAACAATATCGGCGCGACCATCCAGGATGGGGGAAATCAATGCCGAGAGCCACCATCTTTGAGGCCGGATATCGGCATCGAGCAACACGATTACTTCGTCGGACTGGTTTATCCTCTCCAGGGCTTCGACTTGGTTCCAGCATTTCTGCCCACAGCGAACGGCATAACCCGCGATAACCACCTCAACTGGAAAAGAAAACCCTTCCGCCAGCGCCATGGCCTGATGGTAGGCAGGGTCCTCATGGCTTTCGACGCTGATGATAAGCCGCCTGCAACTGATGCTCTGGGTATTAATGGAATGCAGTAATGCACTCAGCCCAGGTGATGCCCCCGTGAGGGGCAGTATGAGCGTTGCTGCGCCGGAACGATGAACGGCGGGTAATCTGAGTTTGCGGAGGAACAGGAGACTGAGATACAGCCCGACCATCCCCTGGATGAGGGATGGCAGAACCAATAAAAAGACGAGGTCGTATCCCATGCCTAATTCAGGGCGCCAAGCCTATCCACCGTCATGCTTATCTGCCCTTCGGTGTGTTCGCAGGAGAGGAAGAAGCGCAAACGAGCGGCCCTCTCGGGGACCGCCGGGTAGAGGATGGGTTGTACATTGATCCCCTGCTCGAACAAGGCGGCCGACACCTGTGCCGCTTTAAGGGAACTGCCCATGATCGCAGGAATGACGGCGAGTCCGGTGCTGGTTCCGGTATCGATACCAGCGGTCTTGGCCAATTCCAGAAAAAGCCGCCCACGGGCTTGCAGGGCGGCGACTCGTTCCGGTTCATTTTGAAGGCATTGCAGGGCAGCGGTGGAGGCGGCGGCCATGGGTGGCGGCATGCCGACGCTGTAGAGAAAACCGGGGGCGAGAAATTTCAGGTGTTCCACCAGGGCCGTCTCGCCCGCGATGTAGCCGCCGCAACCCGCCAGGGCCTTGCTCAAGGTGCCCATCCAGATGTCCACCTCCCTGCCATCAAGCCCGAAGTGCTCGCGGATTCCCATCCCCTTCGAGCCCATGACACCAAAGGAGTGGGCCTCGTCCACCATCAGAAAGGCCCGGTGCTTCTGCTTTATCTCAACGAAGCGGGGCAGGTCGGGATAGTCGCCGTCCATGCTGTAAATGCCTTCCAGCACGATCAGCACCCGTTCGAAATGGCGCCTCTGCTTATTCAGGATGGTATCCAACGCCGCCCAATCGTTGTGCGGGAAGACAAGACGCCTTGCCCCGGAGAGCAGGATTCCTTGCAGCACACTGTTATGGACCAGCTCATCGTGCAGGATCAGGTCCTTGGCACCGAACAGATAGCCAATGGTAGTGACATTGGTTGCGTGACCGCTGACGAAGGCGACGGCGTCGTCCACACCGTAGGCGCGGGCGATGGCCGTTTCGAGTTCGCGGTGGACCGGGCGTTCGCCCGAGACGGGACGGCTTGCCGATACCGAAGTGCCGTAACGGTCGATGGCTTGTTTGGCCGCTGCCGAGACAACGGGATGGCCGTTGAGCCCCAGGTAGTTGTAGCTGGAAAAGTTCAGGTACTCCTTGCCATCGATCCGGGTC
This sequence comes from Gammaproteobacteria bacterium, assembly GCA_018812525.1. Classification (GTDB taxonomy): domain Bacteria; phylum Pseudomonadota; class Gammaproteobacteria; order Chromatiales; family Chromatiaceae; genus YD12-FULL-61-37. Next base: position 48,673 of record JAHJDE010000081.1, on the reverse strand, counting down.
GTTGCCCCCGCCCGCCCGTCGTGAAGCCTGAAGAAGGGATTGCCGATACCCAGCTGTGCTGCTCCATCGTGAAGGATACGGAGCTGTTGATAGCCCGGATGCAGATGAAACCGGTAATCATGGTCAGGAATACCCTCCTTGGCGTTCGGCGAGCCCCCTGCGATTTCGCTGGCTTCTTCTCGCCCGGCTTGCCGCAACTTGCTTTCCATGGCCTGCTGAATGAGTTTTTCCTTGATTCGGGCCGTCAGCCCTGGACCGCCTTTGTGTTTCATGACTGTCGAATCATCCTGCTATTGAGTGCCCCCTGGCCGGATTGGATATTGGCCGAGAGGTCCATCACATCATCTTCCGAAATCTCAACGCCATGCTGTTGCGATATCTGCCGAATTCGGGCCATGGCCGGATACGTGCCGCCAGCGCGAGGGGGCTCTTCATCCCCCCGGAGTTGGTTGAGAATACGCTCTGCCAATTTGGCGATAGTTGGATTTTCGCTCAGGGCCATGACGGGGAGACGGGTTCCAAAGCGAGCTTCCACCGCGACGACGAATTCGACACCCATCAGCGAATCGAGCCCCATGTCATAAAGAGAGCGGGTCGGGTTTATCTTTTCCGGTGAGATCCGAAGAATTTCACTGACCTCTTTCTTCAGTATCTCGATAAAGGCAGCCAAGAGTTCGTTTTTGGAAAGTTCGTTCAACAAATGCTGAACATCATCAGTGCTGTTTTGATTCTGCCCGCCATCGCCAGCATCCTGTGCAATTTCGCTGAACTTGGGTGTGCCGGCCGTGGGGAGGAATCGAGCGAGTGATTTCCAATCGAGGCTGAGTACACCAAACCCGGAATGGCCAGCGAGCAACAGCTTTTCCATCGCACCGAGGGCAACGGCAGAATTAAGCGCCATTCCGCCCATGCGGTTTTGCAGCGCATCCTTGATCTTTTCGTTGCGAGCCAGAAAGCCAACATCATCGATGGCGCCCCAGCCTATGCAGGTGGCGGGAAGACCCCGGTCCCGCCGATGTCTTGCCAGTGCCTCCAGCCAGCTGTTGGCGGCCACATAGCTACCTTGCCCTGGATTGCCGAAGAGGGTGGTGGCCGATGAGAACAGGATGAAGAAATCCAGCGAGGCATTGCGCGTCATCTCATGCAGATACTGGGCGCCGAGCACCTTGGGTGCCAGGACGCGATGTATCTGCGCGGCATCCAGGTTCTGGATAAGGCCGTCGTCGATCACCATGGCGGCATGCACCAGCCCCTTGAGGGGGGGAAGCGAGGCCGGGATTTGCTCGAACAACGCGGCAAGGGCGCTATGATCCGTCACGTCACAAGCCTTCGCCAGTACCGCTACTCCCTGGCTTTCCAGGCGGTCGATAGCCTGCCTCGCCTCATCTGAGGCTGGGCCGCTCCGGCTGATCAATACAAGGTGGCGCGCGCCTTTTTCGGCAAGCCATTCCGCGGTTCGCAGCCCAAACCCGCTCAGACCGCCAGTTACCAGATAGGTCGCATCAGCAGGGAGTTGGAGCGTTTCATGCCGGGTTGAGGCCGGCCAGTGGAAGCGATCGATACCATTACGATAGGTGACCAGGATCTTGCCGATATGACGCGCCTGTTGCATGTAACGGAAGGCATCGGTGATATCTTCGGCTTCGAAGCAGTGATAAGGCAGGGGGTGAAGCACGCCTTCGGCAAAGAGCGCCAGGACCTCGGTGAACAGGCGGCGCGTAAGATCTGGACACTCCCGCATCAATTGATCGGCATCGATACCAAAATAGCTGATGTTGTTACGAAACGGGCGAAGCCCGATCTTGGTGTTTTCGTAGAAGTCCCGTTTGCCGAGCTCAAGGAAGCGGCCGAAGGGCTTAAGCACCTGGAGATTACGAGTTACGGCCTCACCGGCAATGGAGTTGAGCACCACATCAACCCCTTTCCCATCCGTCAGGGCGAGGATTTCATCGGCAAAGGCCAGCGAACGGGAATCGAAAATGTAGCCAATCCCCATCAGGCGCAGGAAGTCCCGCTTTTCCTCCGATCCCGCGGTAGCGTAAATCTCGGCCCCCATCGACCGGGCAAGCTGGATTGCAGCAATCCCCACCCCACCGGCGGCTCCGTGGATAAGAACCTTCTCCCCCTCTTGCAGCCGGGCGAGATGGTGCAGGGCGTAGTAGACCGTAAGGAAGACACTGGGTATGGTTGCCGCCGCCTCAAAGGAGATGCCGGGAGGTATCCGGGAAATGGCCTCAGCCTTGGTAACCACGCGATTGGCAAAGCTGGAGGGGCCAAATCCGACGACCTTATCCCCCGTCGAGAAGCCGTTTACGTTCGAACCCGTATTCAGCACCACCCCCGCAAACTCCAGACCCAAAGTGGGACCAGCGAACCCCTTCTCGACGGCCTCGTCGGACAACAGGCCGAGGCTGTACATAAGGTCGCGGAAATTGAGGCCAGTGGCGTGGACTTCGATTTCCAGTTCATCGTCACCCATAGGGCCACGCGGACAGACCTCCCAGCGCAGATTGCGCAGTTGGCCAGGGAACTGAAAGCCCAGCCTTAGATTATGGTGCTGGAGTGATTTGCAGCCAGTGGAGGAGTCCTTGCCGAAGAGAGTCGGCTGCTCGGAACGCAAGCGGGGCACGAAACGTTTACCCGTAGCGGTCAGGATAACCTCCTGCTCGGCATCCGCCTGTTCAAACTCCCGCTCTAGGGCCTCGGCCAGCGTATCCAGGGCTATGGAGGGTTCGAAATCGACCATGCGAATGGCGAAATTCGAGGCTTCGTTCATCGCCGTCCGGCCAAAGCCCCAGAGCGCGCTGTCCGCCGGGGTCGAGTTCAGGCGGTGATCTCCACGAGGCAGCAGACCGGTGGCAGCCGCTCGGGTGACCAACCAACAGATCGTGTGGATCTGGGTTCTTTCACAAGCCTGAATGAGGCTGGAGAGGCTGGCGCAGCGTCCCCTCTGGTGCTCCAGAAGCGCGGTGGCGTTGTCGTCCGGGACAGGCTCCAGGCCTGTCAGAAAAACGATAGCCTCAAGCTTTCCATGAGTACCTGTGGTATCGGCCAACAAGGTTTCGAGATTCGCCCTATTGCGGAGAGAGGCGATAACAACAAAGTCCCCCAGAGCCTGAAGGCGGGTTGCCAAGAGATGAGCAAGTTCGGCCGAATAGCCGGCTTCGTCCGCAAGCAGTACCCAGTTCCGTTGAGAGGCTCCCGTCTGGGACTGGGCCGAAAGGGAAACGGCAGGGGTATCGTTACGTGCGAGCAAAAGGTAAATATCCGAATGGCCGCCCGGTGTGAGTTCAAGGGGGGCAACAGAGGAAAGACCAAGCTGCTGAAGCTGCCGTTGCCAGAATGGAATGGAACGCTGGTTCGACAACCGTGCCCCGTTCTCACTCAGGAACCATCCCGGACATACGCCGAACACGAAATCCAGCCAATGGGACCGCTGCAATCCCATCAGGAGCAGGGTGCCACCCGGCGCCAGCCGTGACTTGGTAAATGCCAGTGCCTGCATCGCCTGCGATAGCTCGCTGAAGTCGAGGGAGACAATGGCCAGATGCGCGAGGGAAGTTTCCGGTCCCGCCGCCTGCCCGATCAGGCAGGTATGGATCTGGGGAAAATGCTCCTTGATCCGGTTAGCCTCCTCCAGCACTTCGGGCGAGTCCGAGGCAAAGTTGTAATCGCAGCGGGAAAAATCCAGGGAGATACAGACATCCGTGGCGAACAACGGGCCGCCATGGCTGACTTCCAATATCCCAAGCCGATCCCCTTCCGGCAGGATACTCAGTCCTTGGGAGATGAGATCGCGTATGGCCCGTCCAATCCGCTGTTTTCTTTCCGCCCCCAGCACCTGCTTAAGGAACCTGGCCAGCGAGGCCTTTGCTGGAACAATATCCGTGAGGGACCGGGTTTCACCCAAGACCGGACGGAGATTAAGGCCCATTCGCCCGGCCGCATGGGTGATCGGGAAGAAGTCCGGGTATTCTGCGACGAGTCCTGCCCAAATATCCCGCGCGCAGACCCTGTTTTCCTGATTGGCCTGGATGCGCCAACCTTGGCCATCGATTGTGATTGACTGATCAATCTCGGCGGTATCGATAAGATAATCAATGAAATGGGCGATACCGGGCGTCCCGCCATGAGACGCCCCAGCCTGCTGCCGGGTGAAATGCCCCCCGTCCCCGGCGATTTGTTGCAGGGTTTCAAGAATGAATTGACTGCAAAGACTATCCAGCAGGGGCTCGACCTCACCTGCATAGCGCTGACCGGCGACCACGAAGTCATCCTGTCCCACCACCTCGGCCAGCAATCGCTGGACGTTCTCGAACGGGATTGCCGGTGGGATTGCGTGCCCCGACGCGCAGGGCTTGGGAATGCCGTGGTAGCCCAGAAAGTGTAGATGGTCTGCGTGACCCATCTCCAAACGGACGGCCCGGAAACGCGCCTCCTGAACGGCCGCGATGGCCCTGCCTTCTTCATCGAACAGGCAGAAATCAGCGGTGAGGGAATGGGGGGCGCGACCTGTCAGCCGGGCACTCGCAAACCGGGGCCGGCCGCGATTCGTTTGAAAGACGATCCGGCCGATTTTCGCGGGTACGAACACCATCCCCCTAAGCGAGACAAGCTCCGCTTTCAACAACTGGATAATCAATTGGAAGGTGCAATCCAGCAGCGCGGGGTGGAGATGGATCTGTTCGAGTTCGGTCTCGATACAGAGGGGTGTTGTGAGAATCGCTAGTGCCTCATTCCCCTCCACCCAGCCGGAATCGATGCACCGGAACGCGGGTCCATAGTTAAGACCGGCCCTTTCCGTCAGGCTGTCGTGGATCGCGGCGTCAAAGTCAGCAGGGCGCTCCGGCAGCAGGGGCAAGGCCTGCCGGAGTAGAAGCCCATGCGGCTCGATCCGGATGCGGCCTGCGGCATGTGCCGTCCAAGGGGCCGAGCCGGCATATTCCCGGCTCTTGATACGAATACCGCCGTCATCCGGGGCGATGGAGAGACGAATCGTTTTCGAGTGCCTGCCCGCGAAGAGTAACGGCGCATGAATCTCAAGCTCCTCGATCTCCGCCACTTCTCCCGGATGCCACTCCAGCGCCGCCGCCAGCGCGAGTTCCACAAATCCCGTGCCGGGGAAGACCGTCGCCTCTCCGACGATATGGTCGCCCAGGGCGGGGAACCGCAGGGTATCCAGTTGATTTTCCCAGGTAAGTTCCTGTTGCTTGAGGGGATAACCCAACAGCGGATGAACCTGTCGGCGATCGAGCAACCCCATGGACTCAGAGGTGACGGGATGCCAATGCCGTTCACGCTGCCAGGGATAATTAGGCAAGGGGGTGAAATTTCCCGCCACTGGGAAAAGCCGCTGCCAGTCAATACCTGCGCCCGCAATGATGGCCTGACTGCAAGCGGCCCCTAGCCGCCGGGGGTAGTCATCATGGCGCGCCAGTGTGGGTATAACCCGGCCGTCCACTTTACAGTCCTTGAGCGCCTCGTTGAGGTAGCCGCTCAGGATGGCGTGTGGACCTATCTCGATGAAGATGTTGACGCCGCTGTCGATAATGTTCCTTATCGCCTGCTCAAACAGGACCGGCATGCGGATGTTGTGCCACCAGTATTGGCTTTGAAGCGACCGCCCATCCAGGTGGTTACCCGTAACCGTCGAGTAGAAGGGGATACTGGATTCCATAGGCAGCAGGGTGGCGAGGACTGCTGCCACCTCTGCTTCGATGGGGTCCATCGCACGGCTATGGAAGGCATAATCGAGATCCAGACGCTTATAAAGCACCCCTTTCCCCGCCAGCGCGGCTTCAAGCTGGCTCAACGGACAGGGATCACCGGCAACGGTAACCCCGCGTGGGCTGTTGACACCTGCCAGTTCAAGGGAAGGGCTCAAGCCGAGTTCATCAAGCAGGGACTTCGTGTCGGCATCTCCCAGACCGACGGCGGTCATCTGCCCCTGTCCTCGGGTGGACTCTTGCAGCCTGCTGCGATGAAAGACCACCTGAACGGCATCGTCGAGGGTCAGAATGCCTGCGGCCCAGGCGGCGGCGACCTCGCCTACACTGTGGCCCGCAACGGCAACCGGCATCAGACCCCGTTGGCGCAACATCTGGGTGATACCCACCTGTAGGGCGAACAACGCCGGTTGGGCGATTTCCGTGGATTCGTAACGCCCCTCTCCATTCAGGCCCAACAGTTCGTCTTCCAACGAATATCCGGCGAGGGGACGAAAGAGGCTGTCCACTTCGCGTATGGCCTCGCTGAACAGCGGGTCATCAAGGAGGCGCATCCCCATGCCAAACCACTGCGAACCATTGCCGGAGTAGATGAAGGCAGGTCCGGACGGAATTTCCACTGCCACGCCGGTTTCCAGCGGAGCGGCATCATCCCCGAAGGCCCTGAGGGCTTGGGTGATATTCTCGATCCCATCCCCGAAGATCACGGCGCGATGATCGTGCCAGTCGCGGTGGAAGGCCTCGCTGTAGGCGATGTCGTAATAGGCGTCCTTAGACCGTTCCAGGAACCCGGCAAGATCACCGGCAGCGGCCTTGAGCGCCGAGTCGCTTTTGCCGGAAAGGATAAGTGGTGGCGTGATTGTGGCGGCTGTGGTGCGAGGGGATGGCGCTTCCCGGCTCTCCAGAATCACATGGGCATTGGCCCCGCCGAAACCAAAGGAGTTGACGCCGATGACGAGCTTCCCCTTTTTTCTCAGGGGGAGATTCCGGGTAACGACCTCCAGGTTCCAGTCATCCAGGTCAATTTTGGGGTTGGGAGTCTCCAGCCCAATGGTGGCGGGCACCAGGCGATGACGGATGCAGTAGAGCGCCTTCACCAATCCGGCCACGCCCGAGGCGGCCTCAAGGTGGCCGAGATTGCTCTTCACCGACCCGATTGGGAGAGGGCGCTTCTTGGGGCGCCGTTTTCCCAGCGCCTCGCCAATGGATCGGGTTTCGATCGGATCGCCGACGGCCGTACCTGTCCCGTGGGCTTCGATATAGTCGATCGATGCCGGATCGATGCCGGCCTGGGCATAGGCCTGTTCCAGCAGCGCGATCTGCGTCTCCGACCGGGGCACGGTCAATCCCGATTTATAGCCATCCGTATTAACGGCGGACGCCGCGACGACCGCCAGGATCGGATTGCCATCGGCAACCGCCTGGTCGCAGTCCTTGAGAACAAAGATCCCGCCCCCCTCGGAGCGCACATATCCATCCCCCGAGGCGTCGAAGACACTGCATCTCCCCCGCTTGGACAGCATGGATGCCTTGGAAAAATTGATGAAGCCATAGGGGTGCAGATGCAGACTGATGCCGCCCGCCAGGGCCATGCCGCTCTCGCCCGAAAGTATGGAGCGGCAGGCTTGATGAAAGGCGATCAGGGATGAGGAGCAGGCGGTATCGATGGCCAGGCTGGGACCTCGTAAATCAAAGATATATGAGATCCGGTTGGCCGCGATGCTGGAGGTGATGCCGGTGGCAACCGAAGAATCCACCGCCGCCAGATCGTCCGCCAGCCGAAAGGCATAGTCGGTGCTGGCTATGCCGACATAGACCCCGCAGTCGCTGCCCCGGAGTGAGGAAGGCTTGATGCCGGTATTTTCGATGGCCTCCCAACTCAGTTCGAGCAACAACCGCTGTTGCGGATCCATAACGGCGGCCTCTCGCGGGGAAATGCCAAAAAACCCCGCGTCAAACCCAGAGACATCGCCGATCGATCCCGCCGCGAAGGTATAGCTGGTCCCCGGATGATTCCTGTCGGGGTGTAAAAAGCTTTCCTGCGCCCATCGACTGGGATCGACCTTTGTTATCAGGTCACATCCATTGAGCAAATCGTCCCAAAACCGGCCAGCGTTTGTGCCAGGGAACCGGAATGCATGGCCAATAATTGCAACACGCCTTGTCATCGTTTTTGAATCCACCAATCACCTGTTTTATTAGTGTTCGTTCCCCGGCGCCGGAGCCTGGGAACGATCAACGAACGGTTCGACTGCTGCGCGGCAGCGGCAAGCAGCCGTGCGCCCAGTTCATCCGCCCGCAGTGTTACCGAACTTGACTGGATGCCGGAATCCTCGCCGTTGAACCAAATGAAGAAATCCGTGGAGGCATCCTCAAACCCGGTGGCCTGATAGACCTCGGGCATGATCGGCACATGGTCACCATACCAGCAGAGCCAGCCGGGGCGGCCATTGGCCTTGAGCGCAGCCTGGATGCCGGAACACATCCGTCCGGCATTTTGTATATGGTGCAAAAAGACAGTCAGCTCATCGAACCCCGAAGGCGGGGGCGTTCGATATAGCGGCCTATCATCGATTTTCATTCCCTGCCCGTGATGCAGGGGTCCGTGATTCTCCATGGTGATGACAAAGATGAAGAGGGGCGCGCCGGCCCTCTCCAACAATGCAGCCACCCGCTCCCCCACCGCAAGGTCACTCACATAGGGACCGCATCTCGGCGCATCCATGAAGCTGCGGATGTCGATAAATTCATCAAAACCCAGCAGAGGGAATATCTTGTCACGGCGGTAAAAATCCGCTGGATAGGGGTGAACACAAAGGGTCCTGTACCCGGCCTGCCGCAATGCCCTGGGCAGTGTCGAGAGATTGCCGGCATCAAGCTTGCGATAAGGATTGAATCTGTGTACCCCCAGGTCCGCTGAGGCAATCCCGGACAGGGTGGCGAATTCTGAGCGAACCGTATTGGCGCCCCAGGCCGGGACATCCAACCGGCCGTGGCAGTGCGAATCCGCGCAAAATCTGTCCCACCAGGCAAAGAGATCGGGGGCAATGCCTTCATGGACCCGGCGCGCATCAAAGAAGGATTCGCTTTGCACCAGCACCAGGTGCGGCGCGGCGTTCACCTTCGGCAGGGCATTAGCCAACCTGGACCAATCCACCCCCGAAGGCTGAACTGGCAGTTGTTCGGCCCATCCATAGCTCCAGAGACAGGCCAGAAATCCGTGACGATTCAGATCAAGCACGGGTTCAAAGCTCATGGCCAATGAGGCACGCGCCAGTAAAAGGCTGGAAAGCAACAGCGAGGCCGCAAGCGCCAGGGTCATGCCCGCCCATCCAACCCTGCTGATGATGCTGGGTTCCAATATCAAGGCCGACCAGGTCACCAGCCCAAAAAGGACCACACCAGCGACCGCCCGCCATGTCCCAAAGAAGGGGATGTATAAGCGAGGATGGCGCAACATGTCGGTGAAAAATTCAAAATCCTGGAAAACGAACGGTTCCCTTAATAATGCTTGTTTGACGTTGCTTACCACCACCAGCAACAACATCAGGGCCATGCCATTGATTGCCGCAAACCAGGGGCGTTGCCAGAGCAACAACTCGGCGGCAAAGACCAATGTCCACACGCCCAGGTGAACCCGCCGGGCAGTCCAGGTCCTTGCGGTAAATGAAGGCCTCTGCACCAACGCGATCTCGGCGGCAAAGGTGAAAAGCAGCCCCGCGAAATAGGGCATCGCGAGCAAGTTCCACAACTCAGGCATGGTAGTTCAGCCAACCGAGGATTCGCTGGGCAACCGCCGGGTGGATCACCGACAGCAGCCAGGTCCCCAGGTTCAGCGGAAAGGGGAAGCTGATGCGCGCCTTGTCTTTCGCCAGCCCGCGGCGGATAACCCGCGCCGCCCGCTCGGCTGTCCAGAGAAAGGGTTTGGGGCCGGGCATATCGCGGCACATGGCCGAATCCACATAACCCGGCATCACCACGTTGATCCTGACCCCTTCCGCCGCCAGCCAGCCGCGAAGGGCCTCGCCCAAGGCCTTGATCGCCGCTTTGCTGGCGCAATAGCTGGGCGTCATCGGCAGGCCATGATAGGCGGCCAGTGAACTGATCAAGGCAATCTGACCCCTGCCCCGCCAGCGCATGGCCGGCAGCACGGCGTAAACCAAGGCCAGGGTGGCCCGCAGATTGACATCGACCAGGGCCTCCACCTCTTCCCAGAGTTCCCCCGTACCACTGGGGCCTATGTTGGTATTGACTCCCGCATTGGCAATGACGAGATCCAGGGGGACCTGGGCCTCAACCGCCCGCACAGAGTCTCTGAGCCTCACGACATCCCTGATATCAAAGCAATAACTGAGCACCCGCGCGCCACGGCCCTCGCAGATGGCCGTCAGCTCGGCCAGCCGGTCCTCGTTGCGTCCTTGCAGAATCAGCGTCATCCCTGGACCCGCATAGGCCTGCGCCAATGCGCCGCCGATGGCCCCGGTGGCCCCGGTTATCAGTACGGATGTGGGGAACACCGGTTTCACAGCAACCCCTCCCAAGGCGGTCTCTCCGCCTCAAGGAGCCGACGGCTGTTTTCGACGGCCAGCTCGATGCCTCGGGGACAATAGAACCCGCCATTGACCTGACTGGTGTGGATCAGCGTCTGGCGGAAACGGCGGAACAGTTCGGCGTCGGGCTTCTCCCTTGCCTGCCAGAAATCACCCAGATTCCCCTGAAACGTCAGGCCCGGCAGGTTATAAACGGGATCGCTCAGGGTGATCGTCGGGCAACCGAAACCCAGCGACAGATTGCCCACGGTGCTGTTCACCGTCACCACCCCTTGGGCATGTCGCAGCAACAGCTCCAGATCGCCTGTTTCCAGGTAATCCACGCGCCCGCTCAGGCCAAACCGCTTTTCCAGGTTTGCGATAATGCGGGGATAGTTCTCTAGCCCCATATCCAGCGGGTGATTCTTGATCACCAGCCGCGCCGTTCCGGGCGCAAATCGTGAGAAAGATTCCATCACGAACGCCATCACCTCGGCCATGCCGTCGAAGCGGGAGTGGTCGCGGATCTGGGCGTCGCTGTTCAGTTGCAGCGGTAGCAGATAAAAGGGGATATTGCGCACCACCAGTCCCGTAATCAGGGCATTGTCCCTTTGCCGGTGAAAACGCAGCATCGACAACCGCCTGATATAGCCTGCGTATTCCACCGGGGCCGGCACCGTCGCGTGGGTGCGGTAACCGGGGAAGAAAAGCGGGTTCCAGACCCCGTGCGAGTGATAGAGAACATCATGAAATGCCCTGATGCGAAACGATGATTGGAACGGCGCCGCTGTCTCCGCTGCCGGCAGCTTGGCCCCCGCCTCCCAAAACCAGGCAGGGTCTCTCGGTAACAAAGAGTGCCCATTGACCCCTTCTCGCTCCAGCGTTACCCAATGGGGCCGGAAATAGCCCTCTTCGAACACATGGGTCCGCACCCCACAGGATGCGCCATGTTCTACGGCAGGCCGATGCACGGGGCGGCGGTCGCCAAAAAGGACTTGGTCGGTGATGCCAAACTTCCGGTATTTCTCGTCGAGATAATCCCGCAGACCCGAGACCTTGCCCCGGTAATTCCAGGCCGGCCGGCCTCCCCAGTAGACCCAATCCCCCGCGTTGAAGTTGATCTTGAACAGGCGATGGCCATCCGCCATCAGCCGCTGGGCCAGCCGCGCGAAAAAGGGAGAGCAGACCCCCTGCAAAAACAAAAAGGACCGGCGTTCGCTCACTGGACACCTACAACCCGGCGAAGAACCATCCGGAACCCCTCCCGCCACCAGGGCGTGCTGCCTCCCGCCCGCGCCCGCCACGCCAGAAGCTCATCCAAGGCATCTTCCGGGGTAATCAGGGCATCGCTGGATCGGCTCAGGTAAAGGGGATATTCGATCAGCGCCCCGGCCACCAGTTCATCGAGCGACAGCCGGCGGCCGCGACGGGTGTTCGGCAGCTTGTCGGTGGTCAGCCCCCATCCGGAATAGAAGGGAAGGCCGTAGCAAGTCACCGCCTTGCCGCGTAACAGGGCCTCGAATCCTGCCAGGGAAGTCAAGACATGCACCTCGTCCACGGCGTTGAGCAGATCGCCCATGGCCACATCGGTCACCTGCTCATCGCACCAGCGCGGGGCCTCACCCTCCCCTGCCCCTCCGGCCCTGAGCCCGGCCAGCACATCCGGATGCGGTTTGTAGATTAGATAAGCATTCGGGTTTGCCTGACGGACGGCGCGCAGCAGCTCAATGTTGGTTCGAATCCCCGGCGCCCCGTAGGTCAGGGATGCATCGCTTTCCACTTGTCCCGGCACCAGAATGACCCTTTCCACCGCCCTTGGCCGTTTCCATTGGGCCGATCCCAGGTTGTATTTCGTAAGCCCCGTGGAAACGATGCGCGACCTGAGCCGTGCCGCACGCTGCAACAGTTCGGGCTCGAACTCCCGGCTGGAAAGCAGATGTTCGAGATCCGATGGACGAGTGGCGTCGTAATAGAGGCCCCGGCCATCCACCACCCAGGAGATGGGTCGAATCAAATCCGCGCCCAGACCAACCGAACGCAGAAAGCCATCCTCCAACCGCAGCAGGCGCACATCGGGCGCAACACTGCCGGTGATCGGTTTCATGCCCCAAACCACCAGGGTTCCACCAACGGGAACCTCTAGCGCACGGCGCACAAACACGACCCTTCTCCCAGGGAAAAGCCGCCGCACCACCGACCGCTTCCAGCTCGAAAAATCCAATGCGTAAATGTCGGTGGGGTAAGTCATGTACTCCCTTGCTTTGCTTGATTTGATTGTTCCCACGCTCCGGCGTGGGAACACATCTGTGGACGCTCCAGCGTCCCGAGACATCCAAATTCCTCCGGTATTCGGCAGCTCGCGACGCTGGAGCGTCGCTGGCGGCATTCCCACGCAAAGCGTATGGGAACGATCGGAAAAGGGCCGGAAACCTACCGGACCATCAAGCCCTGTGTCCGTGGGATCACTTGCGGGGTTTGGGCCGTAGCAGCGCCGGCCAAGCGATCCATCAAGGACTCCACTTTCTGAAAGTGAGTCTCCCAGGTGGGGGCCTGGAAATGGCCCATTCTTTGGTGCTGGGCATGACGGCGCGGGCTATCCGGCTTGGCATAGTCCAGCACCAGCTCACTCCAGCGTGCCCCGTCCAGCGGGTCCAGGTATTCCGGGATGTTGCCGGCAATCTCCCGGAAGGCGGGCAGATCGCTGGCGATGACCGGAACTCCCAGCGTCAGTGCCTCTACCAGCGGCAGGCCATACCCCTCCGTGAAAGAGGGAAACAACAAAGCCTGGGAATGATGGAGATAGGTGGACAACTCCGCGTCGGTACAGCCGGGCCGTTCGAACACAAATCCCCTCAAGGGCTCGCACCGTTCCAGCAGGTCGATTACGTTCTCGCATTCCCATCCGCGCTGACCGATCACCACCAGACGCGGGGCAGCACTCCCCATTCGTTCGATCAACTGCCGCCACAGCTTGAGCAGTAGCCAGTGGTTCTTACGCGGTTCGATGGTGCCCAGCACCACGAAATAGGGCACATCCAGAGGTGCAGTGTCCGCTGGCGGCGGCAACCGGGCCGGGGCCAGTTGCGCAACCACCGCCGGAGGCATCGGGTGTTCGACCTTGCGGGCATGCCCCTTAAGCGCATCCAGAGTAGCCTGGGAATTGACAATGACACCCGCGCCCAGTTTGAGCACCGTATCCATCCGCGCCCGGTGACGTTCACGCTCGCCGGGACGGCAATATTCCGGATGGGTCAGGGGAATCAGGTCATGCACAAAAAACATCGGCCGCAGGCCGGTGCCACGCAAACGCTGGAAATAACTCGCCTGATCCAGGCCGCTGTGCCCGGTGTTGAACAGAAAACGGGGACTGGAAAAGCGGCGGGCGAAGCTCAACGGAAGCGCCTTGCCAACTGCTCTACGAGCCAATTGCTTGAGATTGCCTCTCGGCGACAACAAGGCATCGAAAACCCGATCCGTATCCCGCTGGGAAAGCTCGATCCACTGCCCCGCAAAACGCACCATGGCCACCGCGCGTCCCGAAAAGTGGCGCACATATTCCAGACCGACCCGGTCCACCCCCGTGGGCAGACGGCCCTGCATCATCCGATCCAGCAGACGGGTGACATCGATCAGCATGAGCCAGTCCCGAAGTCCCCCATGTCAGTTCGAAACGCTGATGACATTAGCCCCACCTGCCGCGACGGCGCTCAGGGAATTCACGATATTGAGAAAACGTTGAAAGCCGATGCTGGAGGCGGTCGAGACATACAACACATCTTTGTGGCGAACCGGGAACTGTTGTGCCACGAAAAACATGCCGGGGTCCTTCATGTCGAACCGGTAGATCACCGGCACCTTGCGCGCCAGTCTCGCACGCTGGTCCGATTCGTCGTCGTTCATCTCCTCGAATACCGAGGCATCCTCGAAGCGGAAGACGAAAAGCCCCTTCGCATCGGCTCTATCACCGTTCAATCCACCGGATCGGGCCAGTGCCTGGGCCAGAGAGATGCCCTGGGCCTCGATGTTGATCTCCTCGTTCTTCCCTGCCGCCCCCAGCACGGTAAAGCTCAAGGGCTTGTTCATCGCCGTAATGATGTCCCCGGCCTGGAGAACGATGTTCTGGCGGGGGTCACGAATGATGGTGTCCAGGGGCAGAGTCCGGGCATCGCCGGCCCGAGTTACTTGAATCGCCATCTTGCCCACAGGCTGGGTTACACCCCCGGCGGCGGCCAAGGCATCGAGCAACCGTTCCCGTTTGGGAGTGAGCGGCATGCGTTTACTGGCGCTCACCTCTCCGACAATGATGACGGTCGATGAGGCATCGCTGGTCATCCGCACCAGCACCTGGGGTTGATTGGCCTTCCCCGTCAGGCGGCGCACGATATCTGTTTCGATCTGACGTAAGGTAAAACCCGCTGCGGGAACCATTCCCGCGAAGGGGATACTGATTGCCCCCTCGGAGCTGACCATCTGCTCCGGCAGAACCGTTGCGCCCACCGTGGCGATGCCGGCGCGCGAGTCCACCATCGTGGCGCCGAACAGGGATGCGGGCGGAGCCTCCCAGATCGAGACCTGGAGAATATCGCCCGCACCCACAAGATTGCCCATTGACACCTTGCTTCCCAGCGTTTCAGAGAAGAGATGCCGGTTTTTACTTGCAACCACACGACTCGCAACAGCGTCGTTCACCTCCACCATCTTGATAGCGGTATTCAAGCTCTCATGGGACCCATTCGTAACCCGACCCTGACTAGGGCCGGATGAAGGAAGAAAGCTAGTACAACCTGAAACAAAGATCCCGCAAACCAGCGGTAGCGCGACCAAAATGCCGCGACGAGTGGAACCACGAAGCGGTAAATTTACGAACACCGGTGTTTTCTTGCGATCGTCCAATTTTATTATCCTTCTTGCTGAAGCATTTCGTATCTGTACATTCCCATAAATATACAGCCACAAGTTAAAGTAAGTTATCAACTTGGCTCGTCCCGCGATTTTAAATAATGCTAAATCGCCGCACCACGGTTCATAGCCCGAGACAGTAATGCTTTTAGACAGTCATGTTCTATGGGTCATTCGACCTATAGAACATGAACGCAACCTCTGGAACCATGCACAACTGCTGGACTTCCGCCCCTGTATCGTTATTCCTAACGCCACAAAGGACGGGGGTTGAGTGCGCGTTTCGTAGGGGCGAATTTATTCGCCTCTACTCAATGGCATTGGGTAACAAAACAGGACACTTAAGGAATGATAAAGGTCACGCCATATAGTTTGCACGGAGGTTGTCCCATGCAAAATGGAAAAACCCTGATCCCCACCATCCTCAGCGGTGGAGCGGGATCGCGCTTGTGGCCCGTCTCCAGGGAACTGCACCCCAAGCCCTTCATCCGCCTGCCCGACGGCCAGAGCCTGTTGCAAAAGGCGTTTTTGCGTAGCGCCGCGTTGCCGGGTGTAAAAGAAGTATTGACGGTGACCAACCGCGAACTCTTCTTCAAGACCGAGGACGAATACCGCAAGGTCAATGCAACCAACCTGGCTACCTCCTATATATTGGAACCCTTTGGCCGCAATACCGCACCGGCCATAGCCGCCGCGGCCTTATATGCGTCAAAGGCATTCGGTGACGATGCTATTTTGCTGGTATTGACCGCCGACCACCTGATTTCAGACCAGGAGGGCTTCACCACCGCCGTCATCGAAGCCAAGAAACTGGCGGAGACGGGCAGACTGGTTACCTTCGGCATCCACCCCGATGCGCCCGAAACCGGTTATGGCTACATCGAGGCAGAGGGAAACAGCGTCCTGCGCTTCATCGAAAAACCCACCTTGGACAAGGCGCGGGAATACCTTGAAGCCGGCAACTTCCTCTGGAATTCCGGCATGTTCTGCTTCAAGGCCGGGGCCGTACTGCAACAGATGGAACGGCACAGCCCTGAGATCTACGCCGCCACCCGCGACTGCATGGCGAAATCCAGGGCGGCTGAAGGCAAGGGCCTCGTCCAGTTGGAACTGGATGCCGATAGCTTCGCCAAAGTGCCCGACAACTCCATCGACTACGCCGTAATGGAAAAGGTTGCCGCCGCTCAATTCAGAAACAGTACCCCCTCCCCCACCGGGAGAGGGTTGGTGAAGGGGGGAGAAGCTGATTCGAACACGGAGCCTTCAGTCACCCTCGCCGTCATCCCCTGCCACATCGGCTGGAGCGACATCGGCTCCTGGCGCGCATTGGGCGAGATTGCGCAAGCGGATGACCAAGGCAATCGCATCGAGGGCGATGCGCTACTGCACGACGCCACCAATTGCTATATCCGCAGCGAAGACCGGATCGTGGGCGTCGTAGGGGTCGATAACCTGATTATTGTTGACACCCTCGATGCCCTGCTGGTGGCCGACAAGGACCACGCCCAGGATGTCAAACACCTCTACACCACCTTAAAGAAATCGGGCCACGATGCCCACAAGCTGCATCGTAAAGTGAACCGGCCTTGGGGCGCGTACACCGTGCTGGAGGAAGGCAGCCGTTTCAAAATAAAGCGTATCGAGGTCAAACCGGGCGCCAGCCTTAGTTTGCAGATGCACCACCACCGTTGCGAGCACTGGATCGTGGTCAGCGGCATGGCCAGGGTAGTCAACGACAAGAGCGAATTTTTCATCGCCACCAACGAATCCACCTACATCCCCGCAGGCCACTCCCATCGGCTGGTCAATCCCGGCGTGCTCGATCTCGTCATGATCGAGGTCCAAAGCGGCGAATATCTCGGTGAAGACGACATCGTCCGCTTCGAAGATCACTATGGCCGCGCTTGACTCCATGCGGGGGACCTCTCTCCCCTTTTCCAATGGCCAAGGCATACGCAATGCAACCCAGACCGCTCTGGACGCTAGAGCGTCCAGGGATGTGTTCCCACGCCGGAGCGTGGGAACAATCAACCCGACAAGGCGGGTGCGCGCCGTAACCCAACGGGCGCTTAACTAATGAACCTCGATTGTTTCAAAGCCTACGACATCCGGGGCCGAGTCCCCGATGAGCTGGACGGACGCACCGCCTGGGCGATTGGCTGCGCCTTCTCGGAACAGATTAACCCCGGCGTTGCCGTGGTGGGACACGACGCCCGCCTCGAAAGCCCCGTCCTGGCGGAAGCCGTAATGTCCGGCCTGATGGCTGGCGGATCTCAAGTCATCGACATCGGCCTGTGCGGCACCGAAGAGGTCTATTTTCAAACCTTCCACCGTCAGTCCGCCGGAGTTGGTGGTGGAATCATGATCACCGCCAGCCACAACCCCAAGGGCTATTGCGGCATGAAATTGGTGCGCGAAGGCGCGCGCCCTGTCAGCGGCGACACCGGATTGTTTGCCCTGCGGGGCCGTGCAAAAGCCATCCTGGCCCAACACGCCTCTATTGAAATCCAAACCGGACCGGGCATGACCCGAGACGAAGACAAAGCAAACTATATTGCCCATCTGCTGAACTACATTGATCGATCAACCCTCAAGCCCCTCAAAATAGTCGCCGATCCGGGCAACGGCACGGCAGGACCTATAATCCACCTGCTTGAAAAACACCTCCCCTTTGAATTCATCTTGTTGAACGGCGAGCCTGACGGCCATTTCCCCAACGGAGTTCCTAACCCGTTGTTGCCCGAAATGCGGACGGCAACGGCCGAAGCCGTGAAAAAGCACCACGCCGATCTCGGTATCGCCTGGGATGGCGACTTCGACCGCTGTTTCCTGTACGACGAAACCGGCGCCTTCATCGAGGGCTACTACATCGTTGGCCTGCTGGCAGAGACCTTCCTCGCCAAGCACCCCGGTGAAAAGATCATCCACGATCCCCGCCTGACCTGGAACACCATCGACCGGGTCAAACGCGCCGGCGGCATTCCCATCCAGAGCAAGACCGGTCACGCCTTCATCAAGGAACGCATGCGCCAGGAAAACGCCATCTACGGCGGCGAGATGAGCGCCCATCATTACTTCCGCGACTTTGCCTACTGCGACAGCGGCATGATCCCCTGGCTGCTGGTGGCGGAACTGATCAGCCGGGCGGGCCAACCCCTGTCGGAGTTGGTCGGGGAGCGCATCAATACCTTCCCGTGCAGCGGTGAAATCAATTTCCGCGTCGACGAGGTAACAACCACCATCGACCGCGTACTCGCCCACTACCGGGAAGGAAACCCCCATGAGCCACCGCTTGTGGATAACACCGACGGCCTCAGCCTGGAATTTGCCGACTGGCGTTTCAATCTCCGGGGCTCCAACACCGAACCCCTGCTGCGCCTCAATGTGGAATCCCGGCGCGATCCGCAGGCCGTGGCAAGGCATGTCAGCGAAATCGAAGCCATCATCTCGACGCCAATCGAACAACGTAGGGTGGATAAGCGAAGCGCATCCACCGGCAACACGATACCCCCGCCCGCCCAATGATGCCCAATCCAAAATCAGTGGCGGTATTCCGATCGTTCCCACGCCGGAAAGCGGGAAACAATCAACCCCCCGTAGGTGGGTTAGGCGCGCAAGCATGACTTCGCTTCATACCCCGACAGGGCCGGTGCGCGCCGTAACCCAACAATTCCGATCGTTCCCACGCTCTGCGTGGGAATGCCGCCAGCGACGCTCCAGCGTCGCGAGTTGCCAATTGCCAAGGCATACGCAACGCTACCAAGTCCGTTCTGGACGCTTCAGCGTCCAAAGATGTGTTCCCACGCCGGAGCGTGGGAACAATCAATTACCACAATCCCCTGTAGGTTGGGTTAGGCGCGCAAACAGGGCATCGCCGCATATCCCTACGAGGTCAAAGCGCGCCGTAACCCAACAGCGGCCGGCAAGCATGTTGGGTTACGCTACGCTAACACAACCCATGCGCCTAACGGGAAGCCCCCGTTGATGCCTAATTCAAGGACAACATCCGTAGTATCCATCAGCGGCCCAGTCGCTCGCCTAAAGGAAAAGTTCAAACGGATAAACCGGCTGTTGTTGTTTACGGTGGTTGTGCCGACACTCCTTTCAGCCCTCTACTTCGGCCTAATCGCCTCGGACGTATACACCTCCGAAGCCCGTTTCATCGTGCGCGTTCCCGACCGTCAATCGGCCTCGCCGCTAGGCGTACTACTCAAAGGCGCCGGTTTTTCCCGTTCCCAGGATGATTCCTACACGGTTCAGGATTTCATCCTCTCCCGTGACGCACTCATGGCGCTGGACAAGAAGTTGCATCTGGGAAAGGTCTTCACCCACAGCAACATCGACATCTTCAGCCGCTTCGCCGGCTTGGACTGGGACAACAGCTTCGAGGCCCTGTACCGCTATTACCTGGGCAAGGTATCGGTGCAACTGGATTCCATCTCCTCCATCACCACCATCACCATCCGCGCCTTCTCCGCCGAAGACGCCCAGCGGATCAACCAGGAGCTGCTCGACATGAGCGAAGCCCTGGTGAACCAGCTCAACGAACGCGGCCGGCGCGACATGATCCGCTTCGCCTCTAAAGAAGTTGAAGATGCCGAAAACAAAGCCGCCGCCGCAGCGCTGGAGCTTTCCAACTATCGCAACCTGAAGGGCGTCATCGACCCCGGCCAGCAATCCACCCTGCAACTGCAACAGGTCGCCAAACTCCAGGAAGAACTGATTGCCACCAAGGCGCAATTGTCGCAATTGACCGCCTTCACCAAGGACAACCCCCAAATACCCGCCGTCAAAAAACGCATGGTCACTTTACAAGGTGAAATTGAACGGGAAATGGAAAAGGTCGTCGGCGGACAAAAATCCCTCGCCGACAAGGCGACTGAATACCAACGCCTAGTTCTCAAACAGGAATTCGCCGACAAGCAACTAGCCAGCGCCATGGCAACGCTAGAGCAAGCCCGTAATGAGATCGTGCGCAAGCAGCTTTATCTTGAACGGATTGTGCAACCCAGCTTGCCAGATACGGCGACGGAGCCCCGCCGGTTACGCGGCGTGCTTGCCACTTTCCTCCTGGGCCTCGTCGTTTGGGGAATAGCGGAAATGCTAGTTGCCGGCATCAAGGAACATCAGGACTGATGGAAACATCCCTGCGCCGGTCCTTTGCCATACAGCGCCGTGTCATTGGCGCGTTGTTGTTGCGCGAAATCATCACTCGCTACGGTCGACATAATATTGGAGTGCTTTGGATTATTGCGGAACCGATGCTATTTACCCTCGGGGTCGCAGCTCTATGGACTGCGGTCAAAATGCATTCCGTATCCAACATTCCCATCGTCGCATTCGCCATCACCGGATATTCGTCTGTGCTCCTCTGGCGCAACGTGACCATGCGTTGTGCTAAGGCCGTAGAGCCGAATTTAAGTTTGATGTATCACCGAAACGTCAAAGTAATAGATATTTTCATTTCCCGGATCTTGCTTGAAATAATCGGTGCATCTGCTTCGGCAATCACGCTAACATTGGGCTTTTGCTTCATCGGCTCCATGAGTTGGCCGCAAGATATTATCATCGTAATAGGTGGTTGGTTGCTCTTGAGTTGGTTCGCTATAGCGCTGGGTTTTATTGTGGGTGTTGTGTCAGAGCGGTCGGAAGCCTTCGAACGTCTCTGGCATATAGTGACATACCTGCTATTTCCGTTGTCAGGCGCAGTTTTCATGGTTGATTGGTTACCTAAAGTGGCACAAAAAGCCGTTTTGATGCTGCCGATGGTGCATGGGACTGAAATGGTACGTCACGGTTTCTTTGGAAGCGTTGTAATTACTCATGAAGACCCTATCTACTTTGCTATCAGCAATATTATCCTGACGTATATGGGTCTTGCCCTTGTACGCGATGCCGGCCACAGAGTTCAACCCGAATGATCGAGCTGCGAGATGTGACAAAGGTCTACGCAACCCACGCAGGCCGACATCAAGTGTTGGATGGCATCGATCTCACAATCCACTCAGGAGAAAAAATCGGAATCCTAGGGCGTAATGGTGCAGGCAAATCAACCCTCATTCGCTTGATGAGTGGAGCCGAGCGGCCCACCAGCGGCTATATACACCGTGGAATGAGCCTTTCCTGGCCGCTGGCCTTCGGTGGCACCTTTCAGGGCAGCTTAACAGGGCTTGATAACCTGAAATTTATCTGCCGCGTATATGGCGTCGATTTTCGCGACAAGGTTGCCTATGTAAAAGACTTCACGGAACTCGGCAAGTATATGCGTGAACCGGTCAAAACCTACTCCGCAGGCATGCGCGCGCGTCTTGCATTTGCTATTTCAATGGCTGTTGAGTTCGACTGCTTCTTGATTGATGAAATCATATCCGTTGGAGATTCACGTTTCCACGCGAAATGTCAGCACGAGTTGTTCGACAAGCGAAGAGATCGAGCCATGATCATGGTCTCACATGAAGCCCATAACATTCGCGACCACTGCAACCGCGTAGGTGTACTAATCGCAGGCAAAATGCAGATCTTTGATGATATAGACGCAGCCTACGCAATCTATCAAGCGGCAACATCATGACTTGGGCAGTCATCGAATGTCGTATCCGGCCTTATATCACCCCAGATTGGGTAGAGGTTCACCGTGTTCAAAAGGTGCGCGATAGCCCTATGGTCAACGGGAAAGGTTTCTAGTTAAATAATCATAAATTCAGGAAAGGGTAACTATGAAAAAAGCATTGGTATGTGGCGCTGGTGGCTTTATTGGTTCACACATGGTGAAACGGCTAAAACGAGAAGGACTCTGGGTGCGTGGGATCGACCTGAAATACCCGAGATATACAGAAACGGAGGCGGATGACTTTCTTATTGGCGATCTGCGTGATCCTCACGTATGCCGTAGTGCAATAGACCAGCGTTTCGATGAAATCTATCAGTTTGCTGCTGACATGGGTGGTGCCGGCTTTGTTTTTGTCGGCATCCATGATGCGGACATTATGCACAACTCAGCCACGATTAATCTAAATGTGCTCGATGCCTGCCGAAAGCGCAACAATAAACGGATATTTTATTCATCCTCGGCTTGCATGTACCCTGAGTTTAACCAGTTGGATCCGGATAATCCTAATTGCGCAGAAGATTCGGCCTACCCCGCCCAGCCTGATAGCGAATACGGCTGGGAGAAACTCTTTTCCGAGCGACTTTATCTTGCCTTTGCGCGAAACCATGGTATTGAGGCACGTGTTGCTCGCTATCACAATATCTTTGGCCCCGAGGGTTCTTGGTTTGACGGTCGAGAGAAGGCCCCCGCCGCGCTCTGCCGCAAAGTGGCTTCGGCCAAGGATGGCGGTGAAATCGAAATCTGGGGTGATGGAAAGCAAACTCGCTCCTTCATGTATGTAGACGAGTGTCTTGAAGCTACTTGTCGACTGACCCGTTCGGATTGGATAGGTCCGGTCAATATTGGCTCGGACGAGATGGTCACTATTAACCAACTGGCAGAGATGATTATCGGTATTTCCGGCAAAAAGATCGCAATTAAGCATATCGATGGCCCGCTCGGTGTGCGAGGTCGTAATTCGGATAATCGTCTAATAGAACATAAACTGGGGTGGCGTCCGAGCAAGCCTCTAATCGAAGGTTTGCGTACCACTTATGAGTGGGTGAGTCAGCAAGTGGCTGCGAACAAGAAAGACGATTAACCCTAACCTGGATTCGTGCGCACTAGCCATTGTTCAAGTGGGCACGAATTCGGATGAAAAGCAGAGGAAAGCGCATGACAAGTGGGAAAACTGCTATTAATACATGGCAACGTCACAAATCAATTCTGACTTGGTATTGGATTGAAAGAATATCCAAAAGGGGCGGGTTATGAAGAGTCGTGCATTTGTGTGCGATCCTGTTTGCGCCTTGCCTTATGGTCACAATGTTGTTGGCCTAAAATACTTTTCCGATGCAATCAGGCCTTTTTTCGGCGGCATCATCCCCATCGCATCCAGAAGTTTGCTTGAGAAAATATCGCTCGATTATGGCTTCGAAAGGGAATTCGATTTCTATTATCACAAGCACATAAAAGTTGGCGAGGCAGAAGACAGTAATCTGTCTGCCGATCTTTCTCAGCGTCTTGGCGGAGATGCAATGCTGGAGCGTGCTATGCGAGATGTTGATAACATCTTCACCAAGTACGCCATTTCAGCGATGGATTCTGTTGTTTTCCCATGCGTTGACTATTACGGCGCAATGGGTTTGCTATCCATCTTACGCAAGCTGAAACCGGAGAACGCCCCGTCCGTATATTTTCGGTTCATCGGCGTCATGGAGAGCGCTACCATGCACGGTGGCAACGGCCTGATTATCTTGAGTAAGAAAATTGCAACTGCATTGAAGGATGGCTACAAGATCAGATTAAGCGCTGAAACCCCTGCCTATGCAGACCATCTGGCTGAAGTTCTAGGGGTTGCGGTTAGTGTCGTAACTTTCCCGGTGCACACTGACGTAGCCCGATCAAATTCACATCTAAAACCGGATAATGAGGTGGAGGTGCTGAAAGACGATCATCGCATATTCAATGTTGCATGCCCGGGTTCTGCACGTGTTGACAAGGGATATCTAAGCTTGCTTGAGATATTCTCTAACTTTCGCCGCCATGACCCAAGGCTGACCATAAAATTCGTAACACAAATGCTTCCTATCTCGGAGGCGCTACCATATGCAAATTACACGAACCAGTTGTATGCAATACCTGGCGTGAGGCTTCTCCCCAGCGCGGTGACTGAAGATGAAATGAACGCCTTGTATAAGTACTCCGACTTGGTGCTCTTGCCATACGACCCCACCGTGTACGCATATCGTGGTTCTGCCGTGTTCATGGAATGCATTTCCCGTGGAATACCGGTTATCGGACTGGCTGGGGCGGCATTCTGCAAACAAATTGACTATTATGGAGCAGGCTCGGTTGTTTCAAGTATTTGTGAGTTCACAGAGCACATATTCCGCTATCGTGACATGTCCGCAAGATCCATATCCATCGGTATGTTGCAAGCTCGTCATCGTTACGCAGTGGACTCGGCCTCGGCAATAACGCATTGGATAGCGCAATGAAAATATTATTTCTGGACCACGCCTTTCATAATAAAACAAAGTCAAGCACCTTCTTCCTAGGCCTCATCAGGGACAACTTCAACCAAGTAGATGTCGAGTATGTCGACCCCGATTCTCTTTTCGAGATCAAGGCGTTGCAAAGTAAGCGAGTTCATGACTTGGTCATCTTATGGCAGCTTGACTACCTAGCTCCCGTTTTCCTTTCTGCTGGTTATCGGACAGTGGTAGTACCTATGTATGATGGCTCTGCCAATATGCCATTCGAGCATTGGATTGGTATGGGCCAAGCTTCATTTGTTAATTTTTCTCGTACGTTGCACGAGCGGGTGATAGCGGCAGGCTGCCGTTCTTTTCTAGTGAAATACTATTTGCCTCCTGTCAAAGAGGAGCAATTGCCGGCATTCGAAGATCTTCGGGGCATCCTATGGATGAGGAGACCACAGGATGGATTGACGCCCAAACTGATCCAAGGCATGATCGGTAACCAACTTTCGGCACTACACGTCCACAATGCTCCTGATGATGAGCAACCCCGTTCGCTGGATGACCCTCAATATGGCGCGTCGACGTTTAAGATTACGGAGACACGCTGGAGTCGAAACACCAACGTTTACCTAGATGCATTAGCCAACTGCAATGTTTTCTTTGCTCCTCGTTTGGCAGAGGGAATTGGAATGGCTATGCTTGAAGCTTTCTCTCGGGGTATGCTCGTTATTGCTAACGACGACGCAGTTCATAATGAATATGTGTCGAACTGGGTAAATGGCATATTGTTCAATAAAGACAATGCCAGCCATTTTGTACTTCCGCTGGATATGGCGCGGGGCATTGCTTTCAGCGGATGGTGTGGTGCGGTGTCTGGTTATCAGGAATGGCTTGATACACGTCAGCAACTTGTTGAATTTGTAAGGGGTACGCCAGAACCGGCGTTAGCAGTTGGACCGATCTCTCCAGCGTTTGTAACTGCCCTTTGTGATGCGTATATGCTAGGTGGAGAGGCATATCGGCATTTCCTGCGCGAACACGTTGTCGACTGGGAAAATCGAAATGCAATAAAAAAAATTGCGACTTCTCTAGTAACATTACTTGGTATAGAAAATCAATCCCCCCCAATCATCGACGAAGATGGGCTGTTCTTTGGCTCGAGCCCCAGATCTGTCGGAAGAAAATTCGGTCTCAAAGAGTATGATGCATTCTCGGCCCATCTGGCCAACGATACACTGGGTTTCTCGGTCAAGCTAAGCAGCTTCAACGATACGAATCACAATGCCTATATCGTACTTGACTGCAACTTGATCGAGGAGACAAAAGATGGCTGGACCGTGCTCATCCATGTTAATCGGGGTATCTGCACACGCTTGTCGCTACCGACACTACCTGGCGAATTTGAGATTCGAATTCCGATGGCTGGAATTCTTGAGAGTGACTTCGATGTAATGCTTTCACTTCTGAACATCGGATCGGAAAATCGCGCTGCCGATCTCCCGAAGATCAAGTTCTCCAGCATCAGGATTGAGGAAGATGGAGTGATAGACCAATGAAAAGATATCCTTTTGGAAAGTTCATCCTGGATATTCCCGATGACCATCGAATCATTGAAATTCATCGTTCAAACATCCTCTATGATCGCGCCTATGGCTGCATCATCGAGGAAATAGCTCGGGCATGCCCTGATGGCGTTTTTATAGATATTGGTGCGAATATTGGCGATACCGCAGCTTTTTTGGCGACTTACTCTGCTAATCCTATCCTGTGTGTGGAGGGCAGCCCCACATATGCAGCCTATCTGCGAGCAAACTTACGCCATTTCAGCGGTCAAGTGCGCCTCATAGAGAAGTTCCTTCGGACAAAATCTTTGGCAAGGCTCAAGCTGGGATACGAAGAGGGAACGGGTAGCGGTGGTCTTATCTCCAGTAATAATTCCTCTGGCCCAAGCATAGCAGATGAGCAATTTATTGATACTGTTGGCTTACTCAAGGAGGCTTCGAGTTTAGGTTCTGTGAGCTTAGTCAAGACAGACACTGATGGATTTGACGGATATATCGTTACGGACTTGCTGTCTGCTGTTGATGCACCAATTTTTTTTGAGTGTGATACGCTTGTGACAATCCCAGATGTTCCTTCCCCTTGGCCCGAAGTATATGAAATGTTAGAGCGGAATGGCTATAGCATTGTTATTTTTGATAATCACGGATTACCAATGTTGCTCGCGGACCGTGCTAGTGCATCGATTCTTCGTGATCTGTCCGGTTATATCCATCTGCAACGAACCGTGCATCCTGTCCGCATTCATTATCTTGATGTCTGGGCGTTTCCTCCATCTTGGATCGCAGTTTACGAGAGGATCAGTAGTTCATTGCGCAGCGATTTTCTCAAACCATTTCGGTTTTAGTTGAGGGTGATGGCGTGGGTTCTAGGAAATTTGTATTTCTCGGCTTTCGTAGAGGCGGTAGTTCCATAACATTTATGCTATTGCAGCATCTGCTACTGAATTCTGGTCTTCGTGCAAAGGACATTGTTGCCAACCATCATCAACAGGGCATACCAACAGACCAGATTCCTGCCTCTGTACTGGAGGGAGCTTTTACCAGTAACCATCTAGTTGGCTGTTTTAGGAATAGTGTGCAGATTCTGGATGAGATTGCTGTCAGCAATTTGTGCCCCATTCTGATGACCCGCGATCCAAGGGACTGCGAACAAAGCTGGTACCATGCCCGTTACCTGCATACCAGCGGGGAATTGGCCGTTATGCCCATTGAAAGCGCTTCCTTGCCTGAGTCTCTTGTCCATGAGGAAACTTTCGACATCGATATTCGCGATCTGCTGGCATTCACCAGAAAGCACGATGGATTGATCCTGCGTTACGAGGACATGGTGCTCGAACCGCTTGCTTTCCTGAATAAATTTATCGATTTCACTGGGTTGCCCATTAAGAGATCAGCAGTGGATTGCGCTTTAGTCATGGCCAATTTTGTACAGGCTGGTCGCGACGAGGGCGCCCATAACCGCTCCGGAGCCCCCTACAGTGCCGTGCATACACTTCCGCGCGAGATGCTTGAAAAGCTGAACAAACGCTTCGGCGCTCTCATTGTCGATATGGGCTATCCGCTCTGGCCTGATGAGGCGCCAGTAATTGATTTGGTTCCCTTGATGGAACGCGATGCCACGAAACGCTTCACGATGGCTCTAGCGGAAGAGAATGGTTTCCGGATTGATGAAATCAGGGAACTGCATGACAAATTGGCTGGCCAGGCGCAAGAACTGGTGGAACTGAAACATGAGAATGGCCTCAGGGTTGACGGCATCCGACAGGTGAAGCACGGGCTAGAAGCGGCAAGAATTAGCATTGCAGCATTACGACAGGAGAATGGTTTTCGGACTGACGAGATCCGCCAACTCGCCTCGGACGGCCTCGAGGCTAAGGAACGGCAGTTCTTGGAATGTGTGATCGCTAACCAGGCCGACAGAATCCGAATGTTGGAAGATGATTTTTCCCAGATGGCAACGGCTTCAATCGCGAGCCTAATTGTCGCACGGATCAAGCGCCGTCTGGGGTTGCGGTTGGCTCAGGAGATTCAGGGGGGGGGGGGAGATGGGCTACACAAAATCGTTTGATATCAATCATCTGACATCTTTGACTGACGAGGCATTCATTCATCACTGCTTTGCTCGAGCCTGCCGGTGCGTATGCAGTCCATCGCGTGCGAAGCACTACCTAGCCAGACTCGCTAGCGGCGCATCTCGCGCCGATGTGGTGCGAAATATCATTCAAGAGAGTGAATACCCTGACCAGCGAAATGCAGCTACCACATTGACCAAGCTGGTGTCGCTTGATGGGGAACTGTTCCTCCACGAAGCTTACAGAAAAATACTTGGACGCCCAGTCGATAATAGGGGGTTTGAACATTACTTACAACGTCTATCAAAGGGCGAAAAGAAAGAGCGAATTTTGTATGACCTTGTAACAAGTTCCGAAGGTCAGGTGCGCCGGATTCAGCATTCGGAACTGAACGACTTCGTTGCGTTCCTGACTAGACAGGATGACCTTCGCCGCCCCATTGTACTGAAAGATATCAGGCGTCTCTTGGCATTGAGGGATGATGAGTTCGTCCAAAAGGCCTACAGGCTGATCTTGAAGCGGGAAGCGGATGCAACTGGGTTGTCTGCTTATCAACAGGCGCTGCGTAATGGGCTCTCAAGAATCAGGATTCTGCACATTCTGGCTTGCTCTGATGAGGGGCGACGTTTCCATAAGACGTTGCCAGTTCGACTATACTTCGAGCTCCGGCGGTTGTTTAAGTGACCTCTGACAGTAAGGTTAAATTGTTAATGGAGCTCCGGCCTGCGCTAGACGGTCATTATGGTATCCCTCAGGAAACACGTCTGTTGTTCGGGGCAATCGCCAAGCTGCAACAGTTCGAGCTGAGCGGTTTGTTGCAAATGTCAACTAGAATGGCACGCGGCGGTGTTGAGTCCGGAAAACACTACACACTGGCAGAGCAGGTTCACCGCTACTCGCGCACAGTTATATCGTTAAAGGGCAATTCGGCTGCAGACTGGAAACAGAGCGTCGGAGAATTTCTAGAAGAGCAGCTTGAGCGGTGGCTGTTGCGTCTTTCTGCCTGGTTGGGGATACCTAGGAGGACTTTGAGTAGATTTGAAACTAAATACTTTGAAGATTTCATCTGGCAGGCAGTGTTTGCGCGAAGCCTCCCGAGTGATGAGCGTAATAATGTGTTGAGATGTAATCATCAGGTTTGTCAAGCTCCGTGGCGTTGGATGCATCTGATTGGACTTGAGGGGCAATTGCTATTTCGACGTCCGACTTATCCAAGATTAAATCTTTCAGGACACGATATATTTATTACACAGACACCTTATCCAGGGAGGGTGAGCAAGGGGACCTCACTGGTAGTGCATTACCATGATGCCATTCCGATTCTGATGCCCCATACCATTTCGGACCGTGCATTTCATCAAGCCAGCCATTTCTATGCGCTTGGTGCGAACGTGCGTAACCAGGCTTGGTTTGCCTGTGTATCAGAGACGACGCGCAGAGATCTGCTCAGGGTGTATCCTGAGGCGGAACCACGGTCTATTACTATTCACAATATGGTGTCCCCACACTATTTCCCCTCAGCCCCGGCGCCAGAGCGCTTGGTAGGCATCGTGCAACGGCATATGTACGGGCCATTTCGTCCGCCAAAAGCGAAAGCGGCGGACCGTACTTACGAGTTAGTGCGGCGCTTTGGCAACGAGGATGAAAAAACCGCATTTTATCAGCGCGCGTTTGCACCAGGGTGCCGCTATCTCTTGATGGTGTCTACGCTAGAGCCGCGCAAGAACCATGTGAGGCTCTTGGAAGCGTGGGTGGGACTGCGCGACCGGGTGGCCCAGGATGTGAAATTGGTTTTTGTAGGACACATCGGTTGGGATTTCAAAACAATTCTCGACGCGTGTTTGCCGTTGGTGGGGCAAGGTGGTTTGTTCATGCTACATGATGTACCGGCCGACGAGCTTCGACTGCTATACCAGCACGCGCTGGTAACGGTGTGTCCAAGCGTGGGGGAGGGCTTCGACTTCTCCGGCGTGGAGGCCATGCGCTGCGGTGGGGTGGTGGCAGCTTCAGACATTCCCGTTCACGCGGAGGTATTTGGGGACGCGGCAGCATATTTCGACCCCTACGATACGGCCAGCGTCGTAGACTGTCTGCACGGCCTCATTGCCGCAGAGGATTCACAATCGCGCTGCGCTGCGCTGCGCGCCAAGGGATTAAAGCAAAGCATGCGCTACCTGCCTGATCGCATCGTGCCGCAGTGGATGGATTTTTTGCACAAAGTTGCTGCGTGGCGGAAACGGCGTACAAGTGAGACCGTGGCGTGATTGGACGTGCGTGAATCGATCAACTCCTGCTGCCTGATCGCTTCCCGGAAACCCAGATCGTTTTGGCATCCGGTACCGCGTCTTCCAGTTGCAATCCCAGGAAGCGCATCGAGCTGCAATCACCCGAAGGCTTCCAGCCCAAGGCTTGGTAGTGTTCAGGGCAAATCTGTTCTCCCTCGTCATGCGGCATTACAAGTAGCCTGCGGTAGTGCATTGACGGTCAGCCGGAGGTAGTCGAGCACCATCCTGGGGGAGCGAGCTAGGCGCTGCAACGTTGAAGTGACGGTGTCTCGGCTCTTGGCCCGTGAACAATAGGGGACGGACCACGTTTATTTGTGATAGGACGTTGGCGTACGCTCAGCCTTTTGGAGTTTCGCTAAGCCAACCATCAGCATGTTCTACGGGATAGTCATCTACCTGTATTTCTTCGACGATGAGCGTCACAAGCCGCCACACATTCATGCGAAATACCAAGGCCAGGATGAGTTCAAACGGGCTTGTGTGTGTTTCGATACGGTCTGCTGGCCAGATAATCTGGACATTGCACCGGAAACCCTGTTCGACCGTTCTGTCCCTTTGACGGGCGTGCGGGGTCTCGCCCTATAACCTCTTCCGGTGAGCGCACGGGGTCAGGAAGGCGACAGGGGCAGGGACGCGGGCAAAGAGGCAACCGCCCCGGCCCCTTCGCCGGGGCTGAAACGGAGGATGCCGCATATTCCAGCGCTTTCTTCGCGCGCCGAACCGCCAGCACCTATAATGGCCCTCCCCCTCGGAGACTTCCCATGACCTACTACCTCGACCCCAAGAACGATCTGGTGTTCAAGAAGATCTTCGGCGAGCACGCGGACCTGTTGATCGACTTCCTCAATGCCTTGCTGCCCCTGCCGGCGGATGGGACCATTGTCTCTATCGAGTATCTGACCCCGGAGCAGATCCCGGCGGTCCCGACCTTCTACCGCCGTTCCATCGTGGATGTGCGTTGCAAGGATCAGGTCGGCCGCCAGTTCATCGTCGAGATGCAGATGTTCTGGACCCCGAGCTTCCAGCAACGCATGTTGTTCAACGCCAGTCAGGCCTATGTGCAGCAGATCGCCCCAGGGGAGGCCTATCAGTCTCTCTGTCCGGTCTATGGCCTGGGGATCATCAATGAGGTCTTCGACCGCGAGAGCGACGACTGGTATCACCACTACCGTATCGTCCGTGTCGGGCCGCCCCTTCAGCCCCTCTACCCCCAGACCTATTTGCCCCATGTCATCGAGGGGCTGTCCTTCGTCTTCATCGAGCTGCCCAAGTTCCGCCCCGAGACCACGGCGGACCGCAAGCTGCGCGCCCTCTGGCTGCGTTTCCTGAAGGAGATGAGGGAGGGGGAATTCGAGCCCTCGCCCGACCTGCTGGCCTATGCCCCGGTCTCCGAGGCCTTGGCCATCTCGCGCCGCGCCGCCTTCACCGAGGGCGAACTCTGGGCCTATCAGGCCACCCTGGACGCTATCCGCAGCGAACGGACCCTGCTGGAGGAGCGGGAGGATACGGCGTTGAAGAAGGGACGGGCTGAGGCCGCCCGCGCCATCGCCCGCAATCTGCTGGGTATTCTGGACGACGAGCGGATCGCGGCCACCACCGGCCTGTCGGCGGCGGAGGTCGCCGTCCTGCGGGGACAGAATCCATAGACGCTCCGCTCCCACTCGTACGCTCTTGGCAGCTTCGCTGCCGCGCTCCTGGCACGGCGCCCTCCCTGGCCTTCCAGGAAGGCGGCCATGCCATCCCGGTCGGCCCATCATTAGCCACTTCGAGCTCCACCAAAATCACGCCATCGGCTGGACATTGTTGCCCGAGTAACGGGCACGGCGTGTTGGCAAGAACAAAAGGACAGCCACTTTGTTTGACGCGGGGCGAGGGGGGCAGTCCCTTTTGTTGAGGTTGGTGATCATGGTTTGACTCCGGGATGGCGAGAAACTACAATTGTGGCGTCTTGCCACAGGAGGAGCTGTCATGAGTATTTCGATTCGAATTGACAATGCCTTGTACGAAACTGCCAAAGTGCGCGCCAAGGCCGAGATGCGCTCGATCCCTCAACAAGTGGCTTACTGGGCCAAGGTGGGTCGTGCCGCACTTGACAATCCCGATCTGCCGATTGAGTTTGTGCGCGACACACTGCAGGCGATGGAGGAAGAGTCGGAACCCTTTGAGTTGCCCGATGCATGACCATTGCGCTACACCAACGCTCGGCATTCAAACGGGTCTACAAAAAACTGCACGTCAATCAGCGTGATGCTGTCCATGACGCCATGCGCGAGCTTATCGCAAACCCAATGCTCGGTGAGGAAAAAAAGGGCGATCTTACCGGTGTTTGGGTATACAAGTTCGACTGCATCAACCAGCAGTATCTGCTCGCCTACTTATGGGATGCGACGACGCGAACCTGGCTTGCCGTCGGCCCCCACGAAAACTTCTACCGCGACCTCAAGCGCTAACCCGATAGGACAATAGGCGTCTGGCCTAACGGAAATGGATGTGTCCGGTGAAGCTCCCATCACGGTTTTCCGCCCGGAATATAGGGCTACAATAGCCCCCTCACCACCGGAGCAACGGCCATGCGATTCCTCGACGTAAAAACCGATTTCGCCTTCAAAAAGGTCTTTGGCAGTGAGGGCAGCAGGGACATTCTGATCAGCTTCCTGAACGCCATCATCTACGCCGACAGCCCGCGCAAGATCCAAGACGCCACCGTCGTTGATCCCTACAGCATTCCGCTGCTCAAGGGCATGAAGGATACCTATTGTCGATGTCAAGGCGGTGCTCGACGATGGCAGCCGTATCATCATTGAAATGCAGGTGCTGAACCACCAGGGTTTCGAAAAGCGGGTGCTCTACAACGCCGCCAAGCACTACTCGGTGCAACTCGACAAGGGCGATGAATACCACCTGCTCAACCCCGTCATCGCCCTGAGCATTCTCGACTTCACCCTGTTCCGCGACACCGACAAGACCATCACCTATTTCAAGCTCTTGGAAAAAGAGGCCTTCATCGACTATAGCGACGACATCCAGCTCCTGTTCGTCGAACTCCCCAAATTCACCAAGACCCTGCCTGAACTGGAGACCATCCAGGACAAATGGATCTACTTCGTCAAGAACGCCGGAAAGCTGGATTTCGTGCCAAGGGAGCTGGGGGGCGAGCTGGAACGGGCCTTCACCCTCATCAATGAAGCCAACCTCAGCAGGGATGAGCTGGAGACCCAGCACAAACGCAAGGAGTTCATCTATATCCAGAACGCCGCGCTGGCGCTGGCCGAGCAGAAGGGGCTGGAGCAGGGTGTGGCGAAGGGGATGAAACAAGGGATAGAACAAGGAATAGAGCAAGGGATAGAGCGTGTTGCCAGGAACCTCCTAATAGCGGGCGTGGCGGTTGACCTGATCACTCAGGCGACGGGCCTGACCCGGCAGCAGATTGCCAGCATCGAGGAAAGTAATCAGTAAAGGAGAAGCAATGATTCTGATTACGGGTGGCACCGGCTTCTTTATCGGCGCTAATTATGTGTTGGACTGGCTGGTCGCAGGCAACGAGCCGGTTATCAACCTCGACAAGCTGACCTACGCCGGCAACCGGCAGAACCTGGCTGCGCTGGGGGGCGATGCGCGCCATGTTTTCATCCAGGGCGACATCGGTGACAGCGCCCTAGTCGAACACCCGTTTGCCGAGCATCAGCCGCGCGCGGTCATCAACTTTGCGGCGGAATCGCATGTCGATCGCTCCATCTACGGGCCGGAAGATTTCATCCAGACCAACATCGTCGGCACCTTCCATCTACTGGAAGCGGTGCGGGGGTATTGGAATACCATCACCCCAGCCCCTCCCTCAGGGGGAGAGGGGGGTTTAGGTTCCTGCACGTATCTACGGACGAGGTGTATGGTTCGCTTTCGAAGAGCGAACCGCCTTTTGCCGAGACCAACCGCTACGAGCCGAACAGCCCCCATTCGGCCAGCAAGGAACGCCAAGCCCAACAAAATCCACGGGATCTTTTCATCAACGGAGCGGATATCGACGCGTTACCGGTGCTCGCGGCCCCGCCGGGATTTGAAACCCAAACGGCGGTGCGCGCCAAACTCCACCGAGCTACCGTTTACTCATTTGATCGTTCCCGCCCAACATGAAGGAACGACCAAACTGGGAATGGCAGGCAAACCCTTGGGAGCCTTGTCCTTCTCTCCCACCATCAGCTTCGCACCGGTGGCCACTGCCTGGCCGTATGGACCAAGGCCAGTATCCATGCGGTTTCGTTTTCGATCTCGTACACCAGGCGATAGCTTTCATGCGGGATCAGCTCGCGGGTGCCGGGTATCTTCCCCGGCCGGCCTAGCCTGGGGTGTTCGGCCAGCCGGGCCGCTGCATCGCTGAAAAGCGTATCCATCCGGGCAGCCGCCGGTGGATTGTCGGCAGCAATGTAATCCCAGATATCAACACGGTCTTGCTGGGCCTCGGGCGTCCAGATGACCCTCACGGGGGGCTCACCACACCGGCACGCCGCGCGGCGAAGTCGGCTTCCACCTCGTTATTCGAGCGGCCCAAGCCGGCGCGCATCGAGGCCCGACCGGCCTCGACCTTGTGATGCAAAAATTCATCGTATTCCCGCGCTTCGCGCTGACGCCGGATAAACTCGCGCATCAAATCGCGGAGGACCTGAGACGCCGGCCGGTGGACGGCCTCGGCCTCCGCCATG
This sequence comes from Gammaproteobacteria bacterium, assembly GCA_018812525.1. Lineage (GTDB taxonomy): Bacteria > Pseudomonadota > Gammaproteobacteria > Chromatiales > Chromatiaceae > YD12-FULL-61-37. The sequence continues at coordinate 13,828 of JAHJDE010000081.1, read as the reverse complement.
AACTCGGTCCGCAGTTCAGGTTCTAGCTTCAGGGTGAAAACGGCTTCTTTCGACATGGCCCGGTCTCCTTCTGTAGGTACTAACGAAGTATATTCGTTTTCATTACCCCATGGGCTTGCGGCGGGGGAAGCCGTGAAACAGTGGACGATGTCCCTAGCGCGACCTGTTTTCGATGGACTCCAGCGCCTGGACCCTTGCCTCCAGCGCCTCAAGCCGAGAGATGAGATTGGACTTCCCGTCCGTTGGGGATTGATGCTCCAGGGCATCCAGCCCCCGGCAGAGCACCGAGGCGATGGGTTCCCGCTCCCCTGCCAGCGCCTTGATCCGCGCCTTGGTGCCAGGGGGCATCCAAACTGAGAGTTGCTCGCGTTGTTTCATGGGGTTCACGGAAAGGGATAATGCCGGGGATCGTATAGCAGGCGCTAGCCGGCGTCTAGCGAATGCCACCCCCTCGATCCCTCAAATAGCACTCGACCTTTTCAACCACGCGCTGGGAGGCCGTTTCCCTCCCCTCCCGTTGCCGCCGGTCATGATTGATGAGCAGGGAGATGTCGGCGGGTCTGACCCCGCAGGCCTGGGCCAGGAGCGTCCCCTTGCCGCTGAAGTCGGGCAGGGTCAGTGCCTCGGCAATCCTTTTCGAAAGGAGTGAACGCCGGTCGAAAGGGAGGGGAGGAGGGGCATCACAAACCGGAGCGGGATTCGTTGCCGTTCCCCTGCCGGAATCGGGGGGATTTTCGGCGGTTTCGATGGGCCGAAAGGCAGGTCGAAACCATTTCCGCAGATCGGAAACCGCCAGAATCTGCGCGACCATCATCAGAATCACCGCCGCTACCTGAAGGCTCACCACAATGACCCGCTGGAATCCCTGCCGCTTTCCCCGCTCCTGTTGCAGCAGATCGCGCAATTCACCCCTGGCCTCGTCCAGACGCCGACGCGCCTGATCGATGCGATCCGCCCAACCGGAACGTCGACCGCTATTACCCTGGTACTGGGTCAGAGAGGATTCCAGGGAGGCAATTTCGGCCCGGCTTTCGATGATCAACGCGGCATTCACTCCCTTTTCGATGCTTTCGGAAAGGACCGGATAGCTCAGGACATACAAAGGTCCGGTGATCACGATCAGGGATGCCAATACTGCCATCAGCCGGTTACCCCGGTACCAGAGGAACAGTGCCACCGCCTCCATCACCAGTGCCCAGGCAATCCCCGGTTTGCCGACCACACCGGTCCAGAATTCCATGTTATGGTACAGCAGCATAGCCGAGGCAGAAAGTGCAATCAGTCCAGAAAGAAACACCATAATCCATCATCCTAGTTACTCGCTAGTCATATGCTAGCGCTAAAGACAGAACTAAGCTAGCAATACCTAGTTACGTCTAGCTGTGATCGAGCCCGTCATATTCGACCTCAACCTCGACGGCCTGTTGCTGGTCTCGTTCCGCTTCGGGCTCTTGCCCTCCGCCCCTGACCTCCTGCCAATCCAGGGTGGATTCCGATTGTTTCGACTCGGCCATGCCTTTGGCTGCTTCCGCCAGTGTCGCCAGATCCCTGTCGGCGGCGGTCGTGCCCCGATGGGAAACTGCTCCCGGCGCATGCCGCTGGAGATATTCCGCCGCCCCGGCTGCGGTGGCCGTATGCTCCGGCTGTAGGGAAGGGGCCTGGCCTCGATCCAGGCGGGCTTTCTCGATGGCTTGAACCATGGCGGCGGTCTCCCGTGATGGCGGGGCATCACGGGCGAGCTTTTCCACCTGGGTGCGGGTGGTCACGAATTCAGTTTCCCCCTTGGCCCGGCTGGCCTGGACGTAGGCCAGCTCCCGGCTCAGGTTCTGACCCTGGATATAAACAACCGCCTTTTCGACGGTCATGCCCTGGGCTTTATGGGTCGTCAGTGCGTAGCCGTGGCGAAGGTCCTGGCGGGATGGATCGATATGGCGAATCGAGCCGTCTCGGTCGAGTTTGACGGTGACGACTTTCTCCGACAGGGAAACGACGGTTCCCACGTCCGAGCGGTTGAGGGCTTCCCGCTTGTCGTTTCGGCCCGAATAGACCACCCGATCACCGCTGGCGAATTCGCCTTTCTCATGGTGGCGTTTCTCCGACCTGTCCCATTTATCGGTCCCGGCCTCTCGGAGGCAGCTGTAAACTCGCCCGCCCTGAAGTTCCCCTCGGGCCTTGATTTGGGCGCGGACGGCCTGGTTGATGTCCGAGACCGCCTTATTGGTCGAGGCCAAGGCCACGGCACTCTGGGAGCCGTGTCGGTCGATAGCCTCTATTGTTTTGCTAGCGATCTGTTGCATAGCCTTTTGATGTGTCTGGGCTACAGCGACCCGACCTTGGGCGAGGTAGTGGCCCAAGGCTTCGGCAGCCCGGCCCTGGCTCAGATCCCTAACGGCCTGCCGGTCCCCGGCATCCCGCTGGCGGTGGATCTCCTGGAGCCGGACGGTTTCGATCCGCTCCACCACGGCCCTGAAAGGCGCTCCCGCGCCGACCGGTTGCAGTTGTTTATGATCGCCGATGAGAATGACTTTTGCCCCGGCCCTCTCCACCGCCCCGGTCAGTTGCCGGATCTGCCGAACGTCACTCATCCCCGCCTCCTCAACGACGACGACGGTTTTGGCGTCAAGCTCGGGGTCGCCAGCGGAATGGGCCTTTGGCTCAGTTTCCGTGCCGGAATGACGGAGATTGAAGGAATCGACGGTCTGTGACTGGATACCGGCCGACTTTTCGAGTTCAGCAGCGGCCTTGGCGCTCGGGGCCGTGCCGATGACCCTGTAACCGGCCTGCTCATAGGCTTCACGCACGGCATTCATGGTGGTCGATTTCCCGCTGCCCGCATCGCCCACCATGGCGGCGGCGGAATGCGATTGGGTCAGGACTTCAACCGCCCGGCGCTGCTCTGTAGTGAGCTGGTAGCCCTGCCGCTGCTCCACTCTTTGAATAGCGGATTGCGATGCAACGGCATGATTTCCGGACACAGAATTCCGCTGCGCCCACCCGGCAACTGCCTTCTCTGCTCGCTGGATTTCGGGGGTGGTGTAGCCAACTTTTTCGACGGTTTTTAACCTCGTTCCGCTCCCGGTTTCGACCTCGAATTCCACCGTCTTTTTTAACTCAATTGCGCAAGCCTTGGCCTCGGCCATTAACCGCTCCGCCTCCCTGGCCCCGCCCCCCTCCTGGGCAATTACCGCAGCGACATAGACCACATCCTGGGCACGGGCGACGGCGGTATTTTCCGTGGCGATCTCCATCACCCACGCCCCATCGGAGGGGGCTTTTCCCTCCACGGCATGGACGGCTCTGACCTGGGAAATCGTCTCGGCGGTGATGCCAAATTGGGCGGCTCTTTCCCGCCACTCCTCGGTCAGTTTTTCCGGAGTGGCGTCCTTGTCCTTGGCCTGGCGTGTGGCCAAAGTGGCGATCTCCGAAGCCCGCGCCCCTGCCATTCCCGTGCGGGCTAACTCGGCCTCGATTTGTTGCCGGCGGGTGCTAAATTCCTGCTCGGCCTCCTTTGAAATCACCGTCATCCGGAAGGATTCGCCCTCCCGCTCGACGGCGAATCCCCGTTCTCTCAACCGATGTGCCAGTTCGGCTCGATAAAGCGCCCCTGCGGTCTTTTGGTGGATATAAAAATGTCTCGATTCGAGGGTTCAAGTCGAACCATCCGCCCGGACGGCGAGGTTGTGAACAAAATTATGGCTGTGAAGTTGCGGGTCGCCCTCCCGGCTCGTTTGATGCGCGAATCTGCTGATCACCAGCCCCGCTGTCTCCTGCGTGGCGCCGGCATGTCCTCGTCTCGTAAAGGCAGCCTCCCGCTCGACATAACACATTGCCGCATCGACCGCCTGGCGGTGGGCTGCAATGATCGACTCCCGGTCATTTTCATTGGCAACAGCCATCGCCACGGAGACCGACTTGGGCGCGCTCAGGGTCAGATCCCAACCCGCACGGCGATCCCCGGAACCGGCGTTCTGCACACCCGGCTCCCCCGTGTCGGGACGATATCCGGCAGCGATCCGACGGAACTGCTCGCCCTTCACCGTGCCAGACAATTCCAGGGCCTTGGCCCCCTCGCCGTGCCAGGTCCCCGGCGAATCCCCTCCCTGGGAATAATACTCATCTGGACCACGACTCTTGGTCCCTTTCTCATTTTCCACTAGCGAAAAATAGGACGCTGCCGCAGCCCCGGCCATGCCAGATATACTCATCATTATTGCCGGCCCTCCAGCAAATCAACAACATGGGATAGCGGTCCCCTCCGGTCCAATTGCGCCAGGGGAATAAGGCCGTGTTTTATAGTTTCGGCAAGCCCCTTCCGTAAAATAGCAACGCCTGTTTCATTGGAATTATGACGCGGAATTGCCTGGATTGATTCACGGATAGATTCCACAATGGATCGGGGTGTCTTCGATCTCGTTATACGTTTTGGGACGTCCCAGTCCCCAAAACGCACTCGATCTTCGACAACTCTTTGTGCCCCGATCGCCCTGCGTCCGTTGCGACTCCGGACTCCCTCGTTGGGGAGCCCTCCGTCACAACTCCCGCAAATGGCTTAACGGCGTGTCGGGATGCGCTCTGCATAGGACCTCCGCTGCTTGCGGGATTTCCAATCCCTCCACCAACTCCGGCCCCACGCCCGCGCCCTACGCCTATCGGGGACTACCAGCCCTCGCTTCGCTCTCCATGGCTGGCAGCGCTCGACTGAAATCGCACTCTGACTTTGCAAATTCAGCGAGTCTATCCGGTTCGCGAGCGAGGCGTTGATTCGGTCGCCGATCTGCTGCAACTGTTCATTTTGGTGCTCCCGCTCGGCCCAGTATTTGATGAGATGGCGGATTGCCGACGGGCAGTTCTCCGCTGGGATGGATGACAGGACAAGCAACTCGGCATCCGTCAAACGGACACCAATATTCTTTGTTTTGTGTTTCATCGACGCACACCCGCGATGGTCATTTCATTGGTTCTATACACTTTGCTTCTCACCACCCCTCCATGCCACGGATGAAGGGGACATATAACCATAACCGCCGTGCCGTCCTGCTATATAAGGGTGGCGGCGAAACGCTGTGATGGATTGGCGCCGCTATCAGGCCAGAGACGGCGCCACGGCTTGGGCCTCTGCCGATTCGGGCATGAAGTCGCTAGCCATCCGCTAGCGGGTTGTTGCGGGGTAAAAGGCAGTGCCTGCGCGGCTCCGGGAGGCAGGCGTTAGCGAAGCCGAGAACACCACACGGTGAGTGGGGTGTGAGAGGAAAAGTACTCTTTTCCTCGACCCAGTACGAGGGAGGTTTCTATTTTAGCCAGAATGGGCTATTACTGTTTCCGCCAGAAACGGCGAAAACCAATTCCCAGAATTCATGGAATTAGAAATCCAGCTCAATCCCTTCATCAGTCGCATCCGATTTCGCATCCGATTCAGTGGCCTTGTTATCATTCATAACGACAGGTCTATGAATTGAACTCTGAGCCGGAATATAGGATGGAGTCACGGCATCACGACGCGGCGGAATCGGTATTTCGATGCGTGTAATAGGATAGTCACCAGGCAAGCTAATATAGCCCTGCCTATCCGGGAGACGTTGCAACTCCGATGGGAGCAGCAATCGGTCAATATGGGACCGGAAGTTCTGTGATTGTTTCCCATCGTCGCCTTCGCTTCTGTCCGCCCGTATAGCCTCCCGTTCCCCGACATGCCGCGATAAATAATCAGCGGTCTCATTGTCACCCTGGCGAAGGATCAACCATGTGCCGAAATTGGATAATATACTCTGGGCCTGATCCTGGCCGTATATGTCTCGGAGTTGGGCGATAGACTGAATCCCAGCCACAACGGTAAGACCATATTTTCGCCCACGGGCAAGGGCATCTATCAGTCGGGGCAAATGGCCCGAAGCGGGCAACTCATCGAGGATCAGCCATACCCGCCTATTATCGTCTGGCTCCAGGTCCAGGGCTGCACGCACGGCGACATCTACCCAAGCCCGACGGAGTGGCATTGTTGCCGTTGCGGAACTGTCTCTATAGGGAATCCATAGCCAGCCATTGTTATCTTCATCCTCGATCCATTGGCGAATGGAAAAACTGGCGGAGTTAGCATTAGGATCGAGCATTGCATAGGATTCTAGCGCAAGGCCTATTATGCTCAAAACGGATGCGGCCATCTTCTCTGAGCCTTTGTCCAGGAGCCTAGCCGCCGGGGTGCCGGCGATCAGTCCAGCCAGGTCTCCGGTGACGGCTGCAACAGAATCGGCGGGGGCGCGAACTGGGGCTGTGGTGGCCCAGTAAAGGAGCCCTGCATTATCGACACCCCGGCCTGATTCCATCAGCCTCCGAAGGATGGCGGCCAGTAGGGTTTGGGCATAATTCGCCCATTCTTTTCCCTCTCCCCGGCCATCGGGGATGATGCTTTTGGCCAGGTCACTGGCCTCCCGTTCCTGGCGAATCTCGGCCCATGGAGACCAGCTCAAGGAGCGAGAATCACCAGGGGATAAGATGCGGTCTTGACACATGTCCTTATCCTGGTAATACATCCTCATCAGGTCCCCGCCAGCGTCTACGATTAGCGCTCTATCGCCTCGATTCCGGAGCGCATCAAGCAGGGATCTGAGGGCCAGTGTTTTGCCAGATCCGGTGGTCCCGGCGATCAAAAAGTGTCTGGTTTCAATCTTTGTCGGGAGCGGTAGACCGCAAAAATCCAGTCGGGTTTTCCGCTTCGTCTCCGTGCCGGATCTTGAGAAGAATGAGAACATTTCAGTCTTGCTCCCTTGCTCCTGGAGTAGTCTTTTCACCAATTCCGCTTGCTCAGACGCTACCGATCCACGCCGATGATCGGGATCTTCCTCTGCCATTGCGGGGGATCTGACCAGCCACCAGGCCGTAAGAATCAAGGCCAATATCCCGCTGGCAAACGCTATCATCCAGGTCTGTTTAGCGGCCGAAATCACGCCGGAAGGCAACAAGGAAAGTGCCCGATCCGAGCGGACAACACCCATCCATCCGCCGTCCCATGCCAGCGAATTTGGCCAGGGAATCGATGTCCTTTCGGCCATATTGACCGCCTCGAATCCAGTCGCCAAAACGGCCGTGGCGTCGAGAGGAGTGCCCATGGTGATCTGGGCCGACAGCGCCCCAACGAAGCCGATGATCCCGAGCCTGACGCTCCATTTGGCGACAACCCCGACGCTCCTCTCCGCACTCCAAACACCCTGCCAACCCATAGTTTTCTCCCGGTTGATCTTGTTCCGATTAATCCACAAGGCGGGCAGCGAAACCGTGCAATCACGCGGGCTGCTTGGAGGACGAAAGGGGGCTGTGTTCAATGCAGAACCCCTCGGGCTATCAGCAGATGGCCATCATCGAAACAGGGTGTTTCATTGAATGAACGAGGAAGGGAGTGAGGTAAAACCACACCCCTCAATTCACCGGTTGCCTATCAGATTCATCAGGATGGCATCGGCACGTTCCATCGCGTCGCTGTCGGCCAGATATCGCAGCACGGCGACGGCCTCCTCGGTGCTGCGTGGGCGGATGTAGGCCATCTGCTGGAATGTCCAGGACTCGCGGGCCTGTGCATGAGGGGAGGAGTCCCATCTGGGGTGGACGGCGCTGCGTAGCCGGTACAGAATGCCAGTTCTCGCAGGCAATCTTTGAGAGTCTGTGGTATGAGGTCGGCACGCAGCTTGAACCTGGCCCCTACCTTACTTCGTCAGTTGTGGGTGTTTCAAAGGGGGTGCGCTCATTCTTGAGCGCACCCCCTTTCCCTTTCCTTTCCCCCCCCCAACCCATGGCTAGATTTTCATCATGATCCCAATTGGGATCATCCCCCGTGACTCACTTAGCCAACTGCTTGACGGTCCGAATCGTCCCACCGACGCCGGTCCCAGGGCCGATTCCGCCACCAGCCCCGGAAATCATCGCCGCAATCGGGAACGACTGCCTCAATAGGGTCAGGCTGGCCGCCATGGCCAACAAAAGCCCTATCATTGCGGGATAATCGAGGGAGAGACTCACCGTGGGCGATCCCCAAAAGTCCGTCTCGGTCGTTGTCACCACCACCTCCGAGGCCATCATTGACACGGCTTTAGTGATCAACATGGCCGATATGCCAATCACTATTTTCAATATTGACACATACACGATGCTGTCAAGCCAATGCCAGAAGACCTTGCGAAGGTGAGGGATTAGAACGAAGGGCGCTGCCAGCGGCGCCATCGCCAAAACCACGCCCATTAGGCCCATGCCAACAATTAGCAAAATCGCGGCCATAATCCCCGAAAAGAACCCGATTATGGCAAAAACGGCTGAGGCGAAAAACATCGCAATCCAATGGTGGATAGCTGAGATGGAGAAGTCGGCCTGTAGCGCCGCTTGCCAGATATCCCCGGCTGGACCCAAATACTGATAGCTAATCACGCCGATAATATTGGTTTCGTCGATGCCGATGGCCTTGAGGATGGCCGCCACGGACTCCAGCAGAGCAGAAGACCAAGTGCTGTACTCTGAAATTATTGCCTTGCCAAAACCCCAGGCCAGGATGAGTTTGAGCAAGTCGGCAATAATCCCCTCCATCCCCTCTGGGGATCGGTCAAGAGCTATCTTGATACCCATCCAGACAATCGCGAATGCAAGCCCCCATTCGAGGAGGCTGTCGCCGATGGGGGACAGACTTGCGGCCAGGCCCTCCGCGCCCGTGGCAATCGCCTGCTGGATCTGTGTGGTCTGTGCGCCCCACTCCGTAGACATTGGGATGCTGCTGCTCATTTGCCACCTCCTAACCAGCTCCGCAACGAGTCCACCGACCGCTGGTTAGATTTTCTCCACTGGCCCTGAAGGCGCACAGCCTCTTTTGTCCGTAGGTCCTCCTGGGCCTTTTCGTCCGACTCCTCCTGGCGCCCCTGGGCACTCACCGCCAATAGCTGAGTGTTTTGCTGAGCTATCATTCCCATGTGTTTATTCAAAACCTGCAACAACTGCATCGACCCGACAGAAGTATCCGTTTTGGCCGACAAATCCCTGATCGTCTGATGTTGCTGGTCGAGGCCGGCCAGGGTCGCAGAGGCGTGCTGGAACGCGGCCGTGTGCTGGCCGTGACTGGCGTCGGCGATACGCTGCTCGCGGGCGGCGTAGTCCTCCCAGGTGCGCACGTCGGAATTCTGGTACTGTTTCCAGATCCCCTCCACCGCCCCGCTGGCGCCGCTGGCGGATTGGTAGAATTGACCCAGCGCCGATTGCAGCGCCCCCAGCGTTCCCATCTGCTGGTGGACCTTAACCAAATCGATAACCCAGCTCATTTGGTTCAAATTGGCCAAGTCGAGCATCTGGCCGCCCTGGCTAACCAATTGGATTGTTTGCTGAACCTGTTCGACTTGCTTAGCGAGCTGAGAGATGTTCTCGGCGTGATTCCAGGGGTCATAAACCGTTCCCCCCCAGGCCGCGACCTCGGTGGCAGCCAGCATCCCGGCCAGCAGGGCGGCACGGATTCCGGCGCGGATTGTGTTTTTCATCTTCATTCTCCTATCTGTGTCTCGACTGTCGTCTTTATCGGCATCAAGCCTGCTCATGGTCTTTTGCCTTTTCCTGGTCTTGATCTGCATCTTGATTGCCGTCTTTATCTGGGGCGAATGCCCCGATTGCCCCGCCGAAGACCAGGACACCCACCCCTGCCACTGCGGCCAGAACGGGGAACGACGGGGTGGCCATCAGGGACCAAAACCACGCTATCAGCCAGGCGTAGGACCATGCGCCACGGCGGGCCATCAGGGCGGCCAGCATCGGCCCGGCGGCCACGATCAGCACTCCCCACCAAGCCTGTCCTTCACGGGCGGGGGCCAGGGTGATCACATCACGCAGCAGGAGGGCGACTTCGAGCCCAGCGACGGCCGTAGAGGCCGCCAGAGCCGCCAGGCACATCCGACGCCAGGGGTCGCCGGTACGCCATTGGGCTGTCAGTATTCGAGTCGCCTCGGCGATTTTGGCGGGCGTGGGGAATAGCTCAGGACGGAGGCAGATTCTGCGGCGCATCCAGCGGGACCACGGCGATAGGCCACGGTCATCCCAGGGGTCGCGGCGGTGTTGGGCCGGATCCGGCTGAGGCTGGGCCTGGGTAGCAGGCTCCGGCGACAGCACGGCGGGCAGCGTGTTCGTTGGCGTCGGGGTAGCGGCGCGGGGGGGAATGGGGACGATCTTCATGGCGGGCTCCTGGTGGGGGGTGTACCCCCACAAGGGCGACGGCGAAACGGACCTCCTCGGAGAGCGGGCAGGTAATCATCCTCCTGGCAGACGCAGCCCGGCAGGGAGCCGGGCTCTTTCTTCAGGCAGGGCGCACCCCCAAAGGGGGCGACCTAGCCCCTTTGGGATATTTACCTTTATGTAAATATCTTTAGGGACCGGTGGTTTCTGCCTCCACGCCGGTGGTTTCTGCCTCAACGCCGGTGGTTTCTGCCTCCACGGTGCCCACGGCGTCCACGGCGTCCACGAAAACGGCCCCGTCTCGGCGGCGGTAATGGAGCACGTATCCGCCGGCGCCATCCGTGATCTCGACACCCAGATGCGCCAGGAGCACCCTATCCCTCATGAGTTGGGCGACATAGTCCCGGGCTTGGCGGCTCGCCGATCGTCCCCGTATTCGCACCACGCCATCCCCGCCGGGCTTGACCAGATCCAGCGTTGACAGCAGGTCCGCTAGGGGGTGGTGCTGGACGTTAGAGTGCGTCAGCGCCCAACGGGCGACTGTCCGCGACACGGCATGCCGCATGTTCAGGAGTGTGGTGAGCGTGGTCTTCGACAGGCGCACGCCGACTCCGGCGGCCAGGGCTGCCGTGTATCCCTCAGAAAATGTGAGCCTGATCAGCCGCACGCTCCCGTCACGCCGCAACTCGTCATCCTCGTCACCCTGACCGCGACCGGTGAATTGCCCGGCCCTTCGAGGGGCAGAGTGGTTGGTGGCGGCGTAGTCCACGCCGGCCACTAGCGGATAGATTGCCGGCCACTCTTCGTTTGGGCGCCGGATCTGCACGTGAACGCCGATCAACTCGATCAGCGACTGGCGCACGTCCCGCCACCGTAGCGACGGGGTGCCCAGTGCCCGCCTGATGTTAGCGATGTCGAAAAATACGACAAGGCGCCGCACGGGGTCGATACCGCACCAGGTGGCGTAGGTCATTACCGCGTCTAGCAGACATCGATGGCGTTCCGATATTGCGCCGATTCGTATGTCGGCCTCTTTGGATACCGATATCCGGCACTCCCCGTACCGACCGGAGTGGGTGTAGTCGGGGGCGCGACCACGGCAAACGGGGTACACGGGCAATCGATATTCCAGCACGTTGGCGGTGCGAGGAGGCCTAGTCATTTATCACCCCCACGCCCATTTGGGCCGCCAGAGCCGCCTGCGAAGACGAAGACATTGCTGCCGCAGCTTTAGTCTCCTTCGCCTTCAACCCCATGTCCTCGGTTCGCCGGCCGCTTCGACTGCCAGAGGTAGAGATCGTCGTATGCCCTTCACGTCCCTGCTCCTTCTTCGCCGCAGCCCTTTTCTCAGCCGCCGAAACCTCAGCCTCGCGCATCGATTGACTAACCTGCTCCCCCGTCGCAACGAGCCGGAGATCCCCTCTCTGTATCTGGAAAATCGCTGGATGCAGGTCGATCCATCCACCAGGCCCGACCTCGTTATATTTAGACGCGCCGAAGGCAAAAAATCCTGGCGCATCCAGGCGCCAGCCGTCAGCGACGCGGCCCAGGAGTTTTTTGTCGGCTTGACGCAGGGCCGAAACGCCGCCCATCCAACGCCAGGCGGCCGGAGCGCCATTTCCACCCGCACGGGCGGTATAACAAAGACGCTCGGACAGGGGTGTGCGCGATCCCATCGACGCCTGATTTGTATGGCTGATCGTGATGACCGTCGTGTCGAGCCGTGTGGCAATCTGCCCCAGCATCGCGCCGAGAGCGTATTGCTGCGGCTGGTCGAGGAGATTGCAGCCGGCGGCACAGCCCAGAATTGTGTCAACCAGCACGAGGTTCGGGGAGAGCGCGTCCAGCCAGTCCATGGTCCGGTCACCGACCTCGGTTAGATACCACCCCTCCGGCTTGTGGTCACGGTCGTGGTACGCCCCACGGCTCCAGCGGAGGATCGGCCCTTGCGGCAGGGTGAAGAGATCAAGGTCCCTCTCCTCCACGCCAGCCATCCGCATGGCGCGGTTCGCTGTGCGCCAGTGGGCTCTTTTGTTGCTGGACTCGCCCCCCAGGATCACCACCCGTCCCCCCACGGCCCGGTGCCCGAACCAATCTCCACCACCTGCGGCGACCACCGCCCCCAGATTATAGAGAAGTGTTGATTTCCCGGCGCCTGGCGGGCCGTACACGTCGCATGCGCCCTCAGCCGGAATCAGCCCCTCGACGAGCCAGGGTTGGGGCGGGGGTTGGGTCTTGAACTCCTGCCAATCCCAGACCACAAAATCCGGCGCGGATTGTGTTTTTTGCTGTATCTCTGTTACTGTGCTCATGCGTTATCTCTTGTGTGTTGTGTGAGGGGGGAAGGCGGTGCCAGCCGCCTTCCCCAATCCAATCAGTCATCAGTCCAGTCCGCCGAACCCTCCACAGGGAGCGGGTCGAAGGGACAGCCGTGCAGCTTCTCCGCCTCCGCTACGATGAGCTCACACGGGCCGAACAAGCGCTCCCACGGATCTCCCTCCACCGGGATCACCGGGATCGGGTCGAAGGGGCTTTCCGCCATGGGGACATCCGCCATGGGGACAGGGCCAAACACGTCGTCCCATGGCGACGGTGACGGGTCGCATCGCCATTCCCGTGCCCAGTAGTTGTCGCAGTAGTTGTCGCTGCTGCTGTCTTCTGCTAATTCTTTAATTTTCATCGAATCGTCTCTCTATGCTGCGAAGTCGAACAGGTCAGGTTGCGGACCATTGGCCCGCTCGACGATACCCCTGACGAACTGTTGCGCCCTGCGGATCCCGGATCGTCCGGTGGCGGCCCGGCTGCCGGTCAGGGCCAGAATCACGCCGGCCTGAGACGCCACGTCCCCGCATCCCGACGTGACCTCGGCTAGGTAGCCCTCGGCAGTGCCGGCACGGGCGCGTAGAGTTTTGTCACGCTCCCTCAGTGCCTCGATGCCCATCAGCACCAGCAGGGGGTCGTTGGTGCGGTCGGGGATCTCGATGGGACACTCCGGATCGTCGATGTCGATCCCGGCGCGGGATTTGCGGGCGATGCAGCGGAACGTGAATGCCAGCCACTCGTCGGGATCGACCGGCCCAGGGGAGTGCCGGCCGGCAGCCAGCTCCAGCAGGTGGAGGGCGTATGCCTGGGCCAGGTCCTCGGCCTCGACCCAGTGAGCGCCACAGGCATTCAGTGAGCGGGCCGTGCGGCGGGCTGATTCAGGGGGTAGGGTTTGGGGCAGTGTCTGTGCGTCGTCGTCGTTCATTGTAAAGTACCTCTGATGATGTAGCCGGTCACATTGGCCGACAGGGCATTGTCAAAGGTTTTTTTCGACTGGAACTGCCGAATAACGCGGTTTGCCGTGGTTATTCGGATGCTGTTGGCGCATTTTGGAAAATGTGCTTATAGATCAATATGTTGGATGTGGCTCGGTCAGCGGTGCCAGCAAAAAAATTTCTCTGTGCTAGCAATAATATGCTGTACGTATCGGACGCGGGGATGATTTCGCCGTCATTGACGTATAGCATGACTGCCGCCTGGCCTCTGGATCGGGCATGGCGTGGTCGGTTCTCTTTGGTTTAAGAATTTGGTAGGATTACGGTTGTTTTAAACCCACCCCAAGGAGGCGTCATGATTGCAGATCGCATTCGTCAAGCACGAT
>JAHJDE010000080.1 GCA_018812525.1 Gammaproteobacteria bacterium | reverse complement strand
ATTTAGGTCAGATTTGGTCGAACCGATTGAGCAAAACCGCAGGCGTAGCAGCGCTACGTCGAGGATTTTGCGATTGAGGTTCGGCCAAATATGGCCTGAAGACGAGATGCAAGATGCTCAAGTTATTCTTGCTCGACGCCTTATTGGACTCTTGCAGTGCCCGGCCTAGATTGAAGTGGGCATCGGGCGACGCCGGATGTTGGCTTGCGAACTTGGAACAGAGGGCAAGCGCCTCCTCGGCCTCTTCTGGAATCGACCGCATCAATAGGAGGTTGGCAAGATTATTTACCGCTTCAAAGTGATTTGGGTCCAGCTTTAGCGCCAAACGGAGAATCTCCTCCGCCTTGGCCAACTCTTCTTTCAAGAGATAGAAACCTCCCAGCAAGGCGAGGGTATCCACTGATTTGGGGTTGATTGAGAGCGCTCGCTGGGCCATCGCGATGGCTTGTTCTTCATCGGCATTACGCCAAAGGGCATTGGCCAGATTAGTGAGGACCGTAGGATTATTTGGGTTGATCGCGACGGCTTTTTGCAGGGCAGATAGGGCCTCGCTTAGTCTATTGAGTTTCAAATAGGCCAGCCCCAGGCCGCTGTGATGCCACTCATTGCCGGGCTCCAGTCGCACAGCGGAACGGAAAATATCCATGGCCTCTTTCAGCTTTCCCTGCGCATCCAAATTGTTGCCCAGGTTGTAATAGAGCTGGGGAACTCTGTCGTTAATTTTTATGGCCTTGCGGAAGAGGCGCTCGCCCTCCTGCGGACGACCTGTCCGTGAGCAAATCACACCCAGCAACTGCAAGGCGTTGATGTTGCGAGGGTCGGCCTGCAAGGCCTCTCGAAAAATGGCTTCCGATTTCTGCAACTGACCCGTCTGAAAAAAGGCCATTCCTTGTTGCAACAGGGCTTGGGTGCTACTTCTCACGATTTGTATCTCCGGCTGCGATCAACCCGCGACGGGCCAATAGCTGTATAACGCGATCAACCGAGTCTTCCAGGGTGTTGCTGCCGGTATCGACTTCAAGCTCTGGATTAGCAGGTACCTCGTAAGGCGCGCTGATGCCGGTGAAGTCCTTGATCAAACCCTTGCGGGCCTTTTGGTACATGCCCTTGGGGTCGCGTTGCTCGCAGACGTTGATCGATGCGTTGCAGTAGATCTCGATGAAGTCGCCGTGGGGAAAGAGGCTCCGAACCCGCTCGCGTTCTTTCTGGTAGGGGGAAATGAAGGCCGCCAGGGTGATGATGCCGGCATCGACCATCAGCTTTCCCACCTCGCCGATGCGCCGCAGGTTTTCTGTCCGGTCCTCCGGGGAGAATCCCAGGTTTGAGTTCAGCCCGTGGCGGACATTATCTCCATCCAGGACGTAGGTTCGACAACCCTGTTGATGAAGCGACTCCTCCACGGCATGGGCCAGGGTGGATTTGCCGGAGGCCGAAAGCCCGGTAAACCAGAGCATGGCGGACGCATGCCCGTTGAGCTGTTCCCGCCGCTGACGGGTTACAGTGGCGTGGTGCCATACGACATTTGTTGAAGTGGGGGACATGGTCATTTTCGAAAAAGGCTGATTAATGGGGCAGCATGGCGTTCAGGAAGAAATCCATGAGCCGGATCAGTCCCACAATGGCACCCACCGATCCCACCACCCAGAGGGTCTGGCGATGCATGGCGGTGACCAGTCTCACCTCGACCGATTTGATCTCCAGGCGGACTGATTCGATCTCTTTCTGCAATCGGCCCTCGACCTCCTTGATCTCCAGCCGTACACCTTCGATCTCCTTTCGTAGCTTGCCCTCGACCTCCTTGATCTCCAGCCGGACACCTTCGATCTCTTTTTGCAGCCGCAGTTCACCTTCCCGCACATGGCTTTGTGTTGCCAGTTCCTTGATCTCAGGATAACGATCTTCCAGCGCTTCAAAGGCCTCGGCGATCGCACGGGCTCGCGCCTTGTCCTCTCCCGCATCGGTCAGTTGCTCATAGACTTTCAACGCGACGCTCATATCGAATTCCTTTGCTAATTCCAGGAGTTAGCAGGGAGTGTAGCACGAAGGGGTCAGCGCTCGGTTACAGAAAAGGAATCAGAAAAGGCGTCTGACCACTGAGGTTCTTGCAAAACTGCAAGAACCTCTTGCGGTTCAGGGATGAACCGCCATTTTCAATGGCCTAAGCCATTGAAAATGAGGAAAACGAAAAATCGCATTTTTCGTTTTTGCCTTGCAAAATGGCCAGGATGGCCATTTTGCAAGTTCCTCATGTAGATACCAAAAGCAGGGCAAAGAAAAAGGGCTTAGAGGCAGAATCCTCTAAGCCCTTGTCTTTATTGGCTCCCCGGGACGGGCTCGAACCGCCGACCTAGTGATTAACAGTCACCCGCTCTACCGACTGAGCTACCAGGGAATAAAGAAGCCGGTATTTTACTGAATTAGGCCCCTCTGTCAACCGGCGAGGGCCGTTTCCAGTCGATCCAGGGCCTTTTGCAGGTTTTCCATGCCGGTGGCGATGGAGATGCGCACATGACCGGCCAGGCCGAAGGCGGTGCCGGGGACCAGGGCGACGCCGGCCTTTTCGAGCAGGTGTTCCGACAGGGCCACGTCGTCCTTGATGTCGGGCAGGGCGTCGATGGCCCCTTGGACGCTGGGGAAGCAGTAGAAGGTGCCGTCGGAGGGCAGGCAGTGGATGCCGGGGATCTTGTTCAGGCGGTCCACCACGTAGTCGTGCCGTTGCTTGAAATGGACCAGCATCTCGCCGATGCAGGCCTGCGGGCCCTCCAGCGCGGCCTGGGCCGCCACTTGGGAGATGGAGGTGGGGTTGGAGGTGCTCTGGGACTGGATTTTCTTCATCGCCTTGATGACCTCGACCGGACCCCCGGCATAGCCGATACGCCAGCCGGTCATGGCGTAGGCCTTGGAGACCCCGTTCAGGACCAGGGTGCGGTTCTTGAGGTCGGGGCAGACGTTGAGGATGTTGACGAAGGGCTTGTCGTCTTCCCAGCGGATGTGCTCGTACATGTCGTCGGTGGCGATGACGACGCGCGGGTGCTCGCGCAGCACCTCGCCCAGGGCCGTCAGCTCCTCGGCCGTGTAGGACATGCCGGTGGGGTTGGAAGGGCTGTTGATGACGAAGAGGCGGGTCTTGTCGTTGATCATCCGGCCCAACTGGGCGGGGGCGATCTTGAAGTTCTGGGCGGCGCTGGCTTGGGCGATGACGGGGACGCCATCGGCCAACAGGGTCATGTCGGGATAGGAGACCCAGTAGGGGGCGGGGATGATGACCTCGTCGCCCGGATTGAGCAGGGCCTGCACCATGTTGTAGAAGCTCTGTTTGCCGCCGCAGGAGACCAGGATTTGGTCGGCGGCGTAGTCGAGGCCGTTATCACGCTGGAATTTGTCGATGATCGCCTTCTTCAGGCCAGCGGTGCCGTCCACTGCGGTGTATTTGGTGAAGCCATCCCGGATGGCCTTGATGGCGGCTTCCTTGATGTGTTCCGGGGTGTCGAAGTCGGGTTCGCCCGCGCCGAGGCCGATGACGTCACGGCCGGCAGCGCGCAGTTCAGCCGCCTTGGCGGTGACGGCGAGGGTGGGGGAGGGCTTGACGGCATGCACGCGATGGGAAAGCTTGATGCTCATTGCGGATTTTGACTTCTCTGAGTTGGTGCGGTTCTTCTGGGGCATTGTCTGGTCCGGAAAATTCCGTTTCGCAGTTGAGGATTGGCGATAATATCCCAAGCCTTTGCAGAGCTGTATCGGAAAATGCTGAAAAATTTTCATTTGGTTGCCCCCTATCAGTCCTCCGGCGATCAGCCCGAGGCCATACGCCGTCTTGTCGCGGGGCTTAACGACGGCGAGGCCGGTATGACCCTGTTGGGTGTGACCGGGTCGGGTAAAACCTTCACCATCGCCAGTGTGATCCAGGCGGTGCAGCGGCCTACCCTGATCATGGCTCACAACAAGACCCTGGCCGCCCAATTGTATGGGGAGTTTAAGGCGTTTTTTCCCGAAAACGCGGTGGAATATTTCGTCTCCTATTACGACTACTATCAGCCGGAGGCCTATGTCCCCTCGTCGGATACCTTCATCGAGAAGGACGCCTCCATCAACGAGCATGTGGAGCAGATGCGCCTCTCGGCCACCAAGGCCCTGCTGGAGCGCCCGGACAGCATCATCGTGGCGACCGTCTCCGCCATCTACGGCCTGGGCGACCCGCGCTCCTACCTGGGCATGGTGCTGCACCTGTCGCGGGGCGAGGTCATCGACCAGCGCGCCCTGCTGCGTCGCCTGGCCGAGCTGCAATACACCCGTAACGAGGTCGAGCTGCACCGCGGCACCTACCGGGTGCGCGGCGATCTGATCGACATCTATCCGGCCGAGTCGGACGGCGAGGCGGTGCGGGTGGAGTTGTTCGACGACGAGATCGAGGGGATCGCAGTGTTCGATCCCCTGACCGGGGAGGTCCGGCGCAAGCTGCCGCGTTATACCCTCTATCCCAAGTCCCACTACGTCACCCCGCGCGAGACCATCCTCGGCGCCATCGACCCCATCAAGGCCGAACTGAAGGAACGGCTGGAACAGCTCCATGGCCTCAACAAGCTGGTGGAGGAGCAGCGACTGGAGCAACGTGTCCGCTTCGATATCGAGATGATGCTGGAGTTGGGCTACTGCTCCGGCATCGAGAACTACTCCCGCTACCTCTCCGGCCGGGCGCCCGGCGAGCCACCGCCCACCCTGTTCGACTACCTGCCTGCCGATTCCCTGCTGGTGGTGGACGAGAGTCATGTGACCATCCCCCAGATCGGCGGCATGTACAAGGGCGACCGCTCTCGCAAGGAGACCCTGGTGGAGTACGGCTTCCGCCTGCCCTCGGCCCTGGACAACCGCCCCATGCGCTTCGAGGAGTTCGAGCGCCGGGCGCCGCAGACCATCTATGTCTCCGCTACGCCCAGGGAGTATGAGCTGACGCATTCGGGTGCGGTAGTGGAGCAGGTGGTGCGCCCCACCGGTTTGGTGGACCCGGCGGTCGAGGTGCGCCCGGCCACCTCCCAGGTGGACGATCTTCTATCGGAGATCCCGGCCTGCATCGAGCGGCAGGAGCGTGTCCTGGTCACCACCCTCACCAAGCGCATGGCAGAGGACCTGACCGACTACCTCATGGAACAGGATATTCGCGTGCGCTACCTCCACTCCGACATCGAGACAGTTGAGCGGGTCGAGATCATCCGCGACCTGCGTTTGGGCGTATTCGACGTATTGGTGGGGATCAACCTGCTGCGCGAGGGGCTGGACATGCCCGAGGTCGCCCTGGTGGCCATTCTGGACGCCGACAAGGAGGGCTTCCTGCGTTCCGAGTCCTCCTTGATCCAGACCATCGGCCGCGCGGCCCGCAACCTCAACGGCAGGGCCATCCTCTACGCCGACAAGATCACCGGCTCCATGCGCCGCGCCATGGACGAAACCGAACGCCGCCGTGACAAACAGATGACCTATAACGAGATCCATGGCATCACCCCCAAGACCATAAAGAAGAACGTGGCCGACATCATGGAAGGGGCCTATCCGGGCGGGCCTGTCTCTGCGAAGCGCTATGCCAAGGTCGCCGAGGAGATGGGTGAGTACGCCGCGCTATCGCCCTCCCAAATGGCCAAGAAGGTCAAGGCATTGGAGGAGGAGATGTATCAGCACGCCCGTAACCTGGAGTTCGAGGAGGCCGCCAGGGTGAGGAATGAGATCAGGCGCCTGCTGAATTACGGTGACACTTTACTAAATACACTTAATTAATTAATTAAGTGTATTTAGTAAAGTGTCACCGTAATTCCGTCGGTCTGAGGTGGAGCCTCGCTAGGTAATTAAGTGTATTTAGTAAAGTGTCACCGTAATTCCAGGGACTTTGAATGGCTGAAGGTGCCGGCGGCAATTCCGAGCACCGAAGCCTGGGCAGTGCTTGACCCGGTGCGCCTGGTGCTCTTCGTCGGCGACCACGGTGTTGCGGACGAAGCTCTGGCCGCAACACCCTGGGCCGAAAAAACCGCTGGGAGTGGTTTTTCGCGCAAGCCCGGGAGGGGTGAGGCGCAGGGATGCGCCGAACAAAAAACCGCTGGGAGTGGTTTTTCGCGCAAGCCCGGGAGGGGTGAGGCGCAGGGATGCGCCGAACTTACCAGTGTACGGATGGGAGAGGCTGCGCGGGGCGCGGGACCCATTGGCCGGGCGGCGCGCACCCTCGGCGCCGAATTCGAGGTTGTCAATCTGGGTACGGCAGGCGACGTTGGACCGGTCGCCGGGGTGACGAACTGCTATCTCGGTCCCGGTGCTGCCAACCTCGCCCATAGCCCATCCATGACCGAATACCAGATTGCCCGTGCGCTCGCTGCGGGGCGTCATGCCGCAGAGCGCGCCCGGCTCGGCGGCGCCCGGTTGTTCATCGGCCAGGCTCTGGGTTTGGGCAACACCCTGGCGGCAACGGCGCTCGCCAGTGCCCTGCTCGACCGGGACCCCGAGTCACTGCTGGGGCCGGGCGATCCTGTCCTGCGGGGGATCGGGGCCGTCCGGCGTGGCCTCGGTCTGCACGGGGGCAATCTTGGGTCAGCCTACGAGGCCCTTCGCCGCCTCGGCGGTTTTGATCTCGCCGCCCTGACCGGCGCCTGTCTCGCCTGCGCCCACATGGGTTTGCCAGTGCGGGTGGACGGCTACCTCAGCGCAGTGGCGGCGCTTGCGGCGGCCCGCCTCTGTCCCGGCAGCCGGGATTGGATGCGGTTCTCCCGCACCGCGGCGGGAATGGGACACCGCCTTGTCATCGAGGCACTTGGCCTCCGACCCTTCTCGCCCGATCTTGGCACAGGTCAATGCCGTTTGGGGTCTTTATCTATTAGCATGCGCTGAAGTTCTAATGACAAGGTGGATTACCCATGACCAACGAAGAGAAAGAGGCGCTTGCCGGGCAGGCCTATGAGAAGGCCTGGCGCTATGAGCTGGACTTTGGTTGTTGCCCCCAATGTGTCCTGGCCTCGGTGCAGGAGACCATCGGTATCGTCTCGGACGAGACCATCAAGGCGGTCCACGGCCTATCCGGCGGCGGCGGATTGATGGCCGGGGGTGCCTGTGGCGCCCTGACCGGGGGCCTGGTGGCGCTCAGCTCCAAGTATGGCCGTGACCGTGATCATCTGAATAAGGGCCATGGCATCAACAACTTCCGCAAGGGCAAGGCCCTGGTCGAACGCTTTCGCGAGACCTTCGGCGGCCTTACCTGCGAGGACCTGCAACGGCAGTTCACTGGCCGCACCTGGGATATGTGGCAGGCGGACGAATATAAGGGATTCAGCGAGGCGCGGGGGAATAAATGCGCCGAGGCCACCGCCCTGGTGACCCAGTGGGTGGTCGAGGAGCTGGCCTGATCACTTCGCTGGGGAATCCTGCTCCCGCCGGGCCTTGCGCCTGTTCATCTCCCTCACCACATGCCAGCGCCAGAAGCCGCGCATGAGGACAAAGCCCAGGGCGCCCGTAATCAGGCCGATCAGGCTGCCGCCGAGGAGCAGTGGCCACCAGATCTGTTCCAGCACGCTTTCGATCCACCCCGCGCTCATCTCGAAATGATCGAAGGCGGGACTCTCGCCCAGCAGCCAGCACCCCACCAAATAGTTGAAGTAGAACATCGGGGGGATGGTGATGGGGTTGGTGAGCCAGACCAGGGCCACGGAGATGGGGAGATTGACGCGGGTGATGATGGCCAGCGCGGCCGAGGTCAACATCTGGGGAAAGATGGGCACAAAGGCGCACAGGAGGCCGATGAAGAAGGCCCCCGAAACCGAACGGCGGTTCAGGTGCCAGATATTTGGGTCATGGATCAGTCGACCGAAGATCCGCAGGTGCTTGTGATTACGGACCTTTTCGTGGTCCGGCATGAATTTTCTAATCAGGTGCTTGGGCATGGACTCCGGCTCGGGATACTAAGGAACTGTCCGGGAATAACTTGTACATCTCGCATCTCATCTTCAGGCCATCTTTGGCCGATCTTCAATCGATCTCTTTTCGCGGCAGAGCCGCTCCCACGGCGGTGGGAGCGGCTCTGCCGCGAAAATAGGCGGTTT
>JAHJDE010000079.1 GCA_018812525.1 Gammaproteobacteria bacterium | reverse complement strand
TAAGGCGTCGAGCAAGAATAACTTGGGCAATATTGCGCTCGGATTTAGGTCAGATTTGGTCGAACCGATTGAGCAAAACCGCAGGCGTAGCAGTGCTACGTCGAGGAGTTTGCGATTGAGGTTCGGCCAAATGTGGCCTGAAGACGAGATGCAAGATGTTCAAGTTATTCTTGCTCGACGCCTAACAAACCAAGCGGCCGTTACCTCAAGACGGGCCGTAAACCTCGGTGCACATCCTGGTGCAGCAATAAATCAAGCGGAGGGGGATATGCAGAAGTCCTTATCGAGAGATCAGCGCGGGATGAGCCTGATCGGCTTTCTGATCGTGGTGGCCTTGGTCATTTTCACGGCCCTGCTGGCGATGAAGCTGGGGCCTTATTACCTGCGCCACAACACCATAAAATCGGTCCTGGACGGAATTCGGGACGAGCCCGGCATCACCAAGATGGCACCGGGCCAGATCAAGGACATGGTCATGCGCCGGCTGGACATCAACAGCGTCTATAACTTCGACCGCAAGTCGCTCAATGTGACCAAGGACAAGGGGTTCTACGTCATCGCCGTCGATTACGAGGTGCGCGAGCACGTCGTGGGCAATGCGGACGCCCTCCTTACCTTCAAAGACAAGACCGAGATCCCGATCCAGTGAGGCTGCCGGCAGTGCAGTTGGGCCGGACACTCGGCCATCGCTTCGCCGATCCGGCCCTGCTGGATCTGGCCCTGACCCATCGCAGCGCGGATGGAGAGCACAATGAGCGGCTGGAGTATCTGGGGGATTCCATCCTGGGCTTCGTGGTCGCCGATCTCCTCTACCATCGCTTTCCCCAGGCCGACGAGGGGTGCCTGAGCCGCCTGCGGGCCTCCCTGGTGCGACGCGAGACCCTGGCGCAACTGGGCCGGGGCCTCGAACTCGATAAATACATCCAGATGGGGGCCGGTGAACTGCGCACGGGCGGCCCCAGCCGTTCATCCACCCTGGCGGATGCCTTCGAGGCGGTGATCGGCGCGGTCTATCTGGATGGCGGCTACCTCGCAGCCAGGGCCTTGGTGGAGCGGCTTTTCGCCGACCTCTTTCAGGGGCTCGATCTGGCCTCGGTGGAAAAGGACCCCAAGACTCGCTTGCAGGAACGGCTTCAGGCCCGGCGGCGGCCCCTGCCAGGCTATGAGGTGACAGAGGTAGTGGGAGATCAACATAAACAGCAATTCCTTGTCAGGTGTTTCCTGGAGGACAGCGACCAGGAGAGCGAGGGCGCCGGTCCCAGCCGCCGCGCGGCGGAACAGGACGCGGCTGACAAGATGCTCCGGCGGATAAATCATGACTGACGACAAAATCAATCACTGCGGTTACGCGGCCCTGGTCGGCCGGCCCAACGTGGGCAAATCGACCCTGCTGAACCGGCTGATCGGCCAGAAGCTGGCCATCACCTCTCACAAGCCCCAGACCACGCGCCACGCCATTCTGGGCATCCACTCCAGCGCGCGCGGCCAGATCCTGTTCCTGGATACCCCCGGCATCCATCAGCGCTCCGACCCGCGCCGCAAGGCCATGAGCCATTACCTGAACCGGGCCGCCACCGCCATGCTGGCCGACGCGGACCTGGTTCTCTTCCTGGTCGAGGCGCTGGTCTGGACCGCGGAGGACGAAAATGTCCTGACCATGCTCCAGGGGCGCAAGGCGCCGGTGCTGCTGGTGGTGAACAAGGTCGATAAGATCGTCGAAAAGGAGCGGTTGCTGCCCTTCCTGGACGAGATCGCCCGCAAGTTCAGCTTTGCCGGCGTCGTGCCCGTCTCGGCGGCCAAGGGGAGCAACCTGGACCGGCTGCAAACCCTGGTCCTGGATCTCCTGCCCGAAGCCGAGAATATCTTCGGCGAGGATGAGGTCACCGACCGCAGCGAACGCTTCTTTGCCGCTGAACTGCTCCGCGAACAGCTTACGCGACGTTACGCCCAGGAGATCCCCTACGCCCTCACCGTGGAGATCGAGCAGTTTGTCGACGAGGGGGAACGCTACCGCATCAACGCCCTGATCTGGGTGGAGCGGGAGAGCCAGCGCAAGATCCTGCTCGGCAAGGAGGGCGAGGCCATGAAGGCCGCCGCCACCGAGGCCCGCAAGCAGATGATGGAATTCTTCCAGAAGCGCGTCCATCTGGAGGTCTGGATCAAGGTCAAGAAGAGCTGGGCCGGCGACGAGGCCGCCCTGGCGCGGCTGGGGTATGTCGATTAATTCGTGTCGCGCAAAGACGCGAAGGCGCTAAGGAACTGTCCGGAAATAACTTGTACATCTCGCATCTCATCTTCAGGCCATCTTTGGCCGATCTTCAACAGATCTCTTTTCGCGGCAGAGCCGCTCCCACGGCGGTGGGAGCGGCTCTGCCGCGAAAATAGGCGGAGGCTGTGAATTATTCCCCTCTCCCTTGAGGGAGAGGGCAGGGTGAGGGTATAAGGCGCTGATTTATCATACCCCTCACCCCAACCTCTTGTTTCTTAGCGGCTTTGCGCCTTTGCGCGAGATCACCTTTTGATGGACCGATTACAACCCGCTTACATCCTGGCGCGAAGACTCTACTCCAACACCAGCCTGCTGCTGGAGTTCTTCACCCCCGGGCACGGCCGTCTGGCGGCGATCGCCAAGGGCGCCCGCACAAGCGCCGGCAAAGGCGGCGGCTTTCTCCAGCCCTTCGTCCCGCTCGAAATTATCTGGAAGGGCAGGGGAGAGGTCCGCACCCTGAGCAAGGCCGAGAGCACCGGGCAGGGGATACTGACCGAGGGGAAACGGCTCTATTGCGGCTTCTATCTCAACGAACTCCTCAGCCGCCTCATCCCCAGGGATGATCCCCATCCGGAACTCTTCCATCTCTACGACGCCAGCTTGCGCGCCATCGCCGCGACGGAGGCATTCGAACCCCTCCTGCGTCGATTCGAGGCCGGCCTGCTGGAGGGCATGGGCTACGGTATGCAATGGACCCATTGCACTGGCGGCGAGCCGGTGCGGCCGGAGTTGCGTTACCATTACGCCCTTGAAGAGGGGCCGGTCAGGGCCGCCGACGGCGCCTTGAGCGGAAGCACCCTGCTGGCGCTGGCCGGTATGGGAGGTTTCTCGCCCGATGCCACGCGGGAGGCCCGCTTGCTGATGCGCCGGGCATTGGCCCGGTACCTGGGCGACAAACCCCTCAAGAGCCGCGAGCTGTTCCGGTCTGTTTATGGGCAGGGCGGTTCTTAGGAGCTGTCCGGGAATAAGTTGGACAATATCGCGCTCAGATTCAGGTCAGATTTGGTCGATCTGATGGAGCAAAACCGCCTATTTCCGCGGCAGAGCCGCTCCCACCGCCGTGGGAGCGGCTCTGCCGCGAAACAGATCGATTGAAGATCGGCCAAAGATGGCCTGAAGATGAGATGCGAGATGTACAAGTTATTTCCGGACAGTTCC
>JAHJDE010000078.1 GCA_018812525.1 Gammaproteobacteria bacterium | reverse complement strand
CCCTGCGCCTCACCCCTTCGGGGCTGTCGCGAAAATCCGCTCCCGGCGGATTATTGTTCATGCTCGAAGCCTATGACCACCAGCTCGCCGGGTTCGAGCTTGCCGGTGATCGGATTCACCTCGACCAGACCCTTGGAGGCCAGTCCGGGTTCGACCACCAGGGATTCGATCTTTCCCTTGCGGCTGACCTGCACCTGGGAAGTCCCGTCGGCGGCCATGTGCAGGGCGCCGGCCGGAACAGCGGTGACTTCCCCACCCGTTGATTCGATAGGAATGGTCAGGCGCAGTGAGACCCCTTCGAGGGTGATGGGGGTCTTCGTCACCTGAATCCGCAGATAGAGATGGTAGCCGTCGACGCCGCTCGTGCCCGGCGTGTCCGCCACCTCCTCCACGACCCCTTTTGCCTTGATGCGTAGGGCGGGCTCGTCGATCGCCACCGGCATGCCGGGCTTGACCAGCGGACCCTCGTCCAGGGGCAGGGCCGAATCGACCACCAACTGGTTATTGGTCACCCTCAGCACGGGGCCTTTCGCCGGGTCGCCGACCTTCACCCTGACCTCTTCGACGCGGGCGGGCAGGGAGGGGACGAAGACAATCTCATCCACCGGAATCTGGATGCCCGACCGCTTGCGGGCCTCCTCCAGATCGGCAGCAAGGGCCAGCGCCCTGGACTCCGCGATTTCAGCCTCGCGGATGGCGGCCTCCTTGGCATCCAGGGCATTCTGGATCGCCACCTTGCCTTCCAGCAGGGAGGCCGTTGCGGCCGCCTTGGCCGCTTCCTGTGTCATGTCGGGGCTACCGGCCCTTTTGGCCTTGGCCTGTCGGGACCTTTTGCTCGGTTTTGCGCTTCCGGCGCCGGGCTCGGTAATGGCCCTTTTCCTGATATTTTCCAGGTTGGCCTGCAAGACCTCGTACTCCAGGCGGGCGGAAATGGCGCCGGCATCCGCCAGTTCCTGTTTTTTGCCGGCGGTCGCCAGTACCTGTTCCAGTTCCTTGACGGCGATGTTCGGGTCAGTCTTCGCCGCGGCATTGGGCTTGACCCCCTTGCCGGGTTTGGTCTGCTTGGCCTTTGCCGCGTACTCCCTGGCCTTTTGCAGGTTCTGGGCCGAGACCTCGGTCGCCAGGCGGGCGGAGACGGTGGCGGCATCCGCCGCCGCCTTTTTCTTGGTGGCGACGGCCAACTCCTGTTCGAGGCTTTGGATGACCGTATCCCAGATCGCCCCGGTATCGCTGGCGCTCGCAGACTGGGCGGCCAGATCCTTCTCCATGCCCATATTGTCTGACTTGACCTTGGCCGTGACGGCCTCGAAGGTCAGGGTGGCAGAGGCGATGGCGGCCTTGGCCGCCTCTCTCCTGTTGCTGGCCACCGCCAGCTCCTGTTCGAGGTCACGCAGACGCGCCCGCTGGGCGGCGGTGGGTCCGAAGGGTTCCCAGCCGGCCGAGCCGTACCACTTGGCCACGGCCGCGCTGGTCTTGTCGTCGTATTTACCGTCCAGGGGGCCGGGATCGAAGCCCATGCGCTTGAGCGCCTCTTCCAGCAGGCGGACATTGTCCCCGGTGGTACCGGGTGTCAGGTCGCGGAAGGCGGGCACATTTCCTTGCAGGGCGAAGACCGGGCGGCCGGAGGCGGTGAGCAGGACATCGCCCTCCTTGACGATGGCGTTGCGTTCCGGCAGGGAGGTGATGACCGAGCTGCCGTTTTTCAGTGTCGAGGGGATGATGGCGAGGGTTTGTGGCGAGGCGAAGCGGGCAGTGCCGCGCGTTACCACATCGGCGGAGAGGACCCGCCGCTCGACCGGGACCAGGATCGGCGAGGCCACGGGGGGGGCAGTCCGGGCCGCCATCTCGGCAGGGGATTGGATCTTCTCGCCCAGGAACCAGCTCCCCAGTGCGCCAGCCGTGACCGACGTCAGGATGAGCAACAACGTGAGGAGCCTATTCCTGAGCATGATTACTCCTCAGGAACTGTCCGGGAATAACTTGAACATCTCGCATCTCATCTTCAGGCCATCTTTGGCAGATCTTCAATCGATCTATTTTCGCGGCAGAGCCGCTTCCACGGCGGTGGGAGCGGCTCTGCCGTGAAAATAGGCGGTTTTGCTCAATCAGATCGACCACATCTGACCTAAATCTGAGCGCGATATTGTCCAACCTATTCACGGACAGCTCCTTATCCGGCCAGATACCGTCTCGCCGCTATCGAGACCACCCCTCGCCTCTCTCACCAGATCTCACGTTCGATCCGGGTATCGACCGGGTCGAGGATATCGGTCTCCAGTTCGACGCTCAGGGCACCTGCCGCGCGCTCGTATTGCTGTAGCTTCTTGAGGGCGGCCTGGGCATCGGAGGAGAGGGATTCCACCGGGGCTCCGCCGGTGATCTCGTCCAGGCGTTTCTTGATGTCCAGCTCCACATCCCTGGGGTGGCTGTAGTCGAAGCCCGCCGCGCGCATGCGCTCTGACCACTTGCCCAGGGCGGCGACCATGCGGGGGTCCTGCTCTATCCTGGCATCCTTAGGGTTGCGGTAGCTGGTCTTGAGCTGTTCTGGCTTGAAGACCTTCTCGACCGCCTTGCGGGTGCAGCCGCCGGTACGGGAGAAGTCCTCTGTCTCCAGGGCGACCGCGAAGGTGGCATCGCTGTGCTCGCCGAAAAGATTGTGGTTATAGGCGACCTGATCGGCCTTGGAGAGGTGGTTGAATATCTCGACATTCCGCTCGCCCAGGCCGATCTGGGCCGGCGTGCGCAGTTTCGAGATCTGTGGTCCATGACCGGTGTAGAGGGTCGAGATCCCGAAGCCGTACACCTTGACGAACTCAGACTCACCCATGCCGGGCAGGGACTTGTCGGAGGTCATGCCCTGGCGGACGGTGCGGTAGTCGACGGCGACATACTCGAAGCCGTTTTCCCGCATGCAGGCAGAGATGCTCGACTCCACTGCCTCGATGTTGTTGACCAAGTCCTTCTTGGACATGCCGTACTCCTCCGTCCCCGGTAAGGCACCCGCGACTGCGGTGCCGATGCGGCTCAGAAAGGAGGATTCGGCCAGTGTCCCGTTTGCCGTGAACATCAGCGGGAGGAACAGGCCGGCCAAGGCAAGCGTCTTGGCGGATTTCAGGTTACTGGTGGGAAGGACGCTCTTTAAGGATTTCATAATCCCGACTCCCTTTCGATTTTGTCGTGGTGATGATGCTCGATGCCTGAATCAAGCCTGCGAAAGTGGTGGAGCAGGAGGGACGCTCCGCGATTGTTACGCCCAGGATCTTACCCCAAGATGGGGGGCGGATTCGAGGCCATTTTCCCGTCACGATGGCGGACAGTATCCGATCTACGGCAAGTCCCGCTCATTCAGCGGCCTGGAATTGCCGTTTGCCTGAGAGGCTGTGAAAAAACCTCCCGCCTACTGCGGGAGGTTTTTTCACAACCTCTGATACCCCATCTGGGGCAATCCAATAACCACAGGTCTATGGTATAAAAGGAGCTTATTGTAGATACAGGGGGAACTTTGCCATGGCCGATAGGCGTTTACAGGTATTTCATACCGTCGCGCGTCTCCTGAGTTTCACCAAGGCGGCGGAGACACTGCACATGACCCAACCGGCGGTGACCTTCCAGGTCCGTCAGTTGGAGGAGCATTTCAATACCCGTCTCTTCGACCGTACCCACAACCGGATCAACCTCACCGAGGCGGGCGAGGTGGTCTACCACTTCGCGGGTCAGATCTTCGAACTCTACGCCCAGATGGAGAACGCCATACGCGACATCACCGGCGATGTCCGGGGCGTGGTCACCATCGGTGCCAGCACCACCATCGCGGAATACATGCTGCCCTCCCTGCTGGGCGACTTTAAAGCGAAGTACCCGGACGTGGCCATCCATTTGAAGGTCTCCAACAGCGAGGGGATCGTCTCCATGGTGGAGAACAACATCATCGACCTCGGCGTGGTCGAGTCCCCGGTCAGCAACAAGAACCTGGTGGTAGAGGCCTGCCGCGAGGACGACCTGGTGGCCATCCTGCCCCAGGGCCACCCCCTCTCCGGCGCCGAGAAGGTCTCCTTCAAGGAACTGCTGCAATACCCCTTCATCTGCCGCGAGGAGGGTTCGGGCACACGTGAGGTGATCTCGGACTACATCAACCGCCTCAATGACTGCGAAGTGCATATGAAAATAGCCATGGAACTGGGCAGCCCGGAAGCGGTGAAGGGTGCCGTCGAGGCTGGCATGGGGGTCTCAGTCATGTCCGAATCGACCATTCAGAAGGAGTTGAAGCTGGGCTGCCTGGTCGCCGTGTCCCTCACCCCCCCCCTGAAACGCCCCTTTCTCTTTGTGCATCAGAAGCAGAAATTCCGCATGCGGGTGATGGAGGAGCTGCTGGACTTTGCGCGCGGCTATTGTCATGCCAAGGAGGGGAAGGAATAGCCATGTTTCCCGTCGCCCAGGAACCGTCCGGTCCCCAGCGGCGCCTGCTGCAACTCTTCAGGGCGCTGGACGGGGCGGATCAGGCCAGCCTGCTGGCCTTTGCCGAGTTTCTGACAAGCCGTGGCAAAGGGGAACCCTCTGCCGGGCCGAACCCCGAGCCCCTCCATGCGCCGCGGGAGATCCCGCGCCCCGGACAGGAGAACGTGGTTGCCGCCATCCGGCGCCTCTCCGAGACCTTCTTCATGCTGGAACGGGGCAGGATGCTGAACGAGACCTCGCTCCTCATGTCATCCCACATCCTCCAAGGCCGCGCCGCCCCCGAGGTCATCGACGACCTGGAGTCCCTGTTCCAGCGCCATTACCGGGATTATCGAAATCAGGACTGAGAGAGGAACTTGCAAAATGGCCATCCTGACCATTTTGCAAGGCGAAAACGAAAAATGCGATTTTCCGTTTTCTTCATGTTCAATGGCTTAGGCCATTGAACATGGCGGTTCATCCCTGAACCGCAAGAGTGCCTCAACCCGCGCACACCCGGCGCACCTGGCTGATGTCGGTCTGGCCCGCCAGCACCTTCTCGATGCCGTTCTGACGTAGCGACCGCATCCCCTCCCGCAGGGCCAGTTGGGCCAGTTCGGCGACGGGGGCGTGCCGGACGATCAGTTGCTTGACGGCGGGCGTTGCCTCCATCAGCTCGTAGAGTCCGATCCGCCCGGCATAGCCCGTCTGATTGCACTGATCACAGCCCGTGGCGCGATAGAGCTGGAACCCCCCCGCTCTGTCGGCATAGGTCTCCAGCCATCGCTGACGGGTTTCGCCGATGAGGCGTTCGGCCTCGGCGGGGTCGCTGAATTTGAAGTCGTGGCAGTATTCCCTGAGCAGGGCATCGATCTCCGCCGGTTCGGGCCGATAGGCCGTCTTGCACTCGGGGCAGAGTCGGCGGGTAAGCCGTTGCGCCAGGACGCCCACCAGGGCATCCGCGAAATTGAAGGGGTCCATGCCCATGTCCAGGAGACGGGTGATGCTCTCGGGGGCGCTGTTGGTGTGCATGGTGGAAAAGACCATGTGACCGGTGAGCGAGGCCTCGATGGCGGTACTGATGGTCTCGGCATCACGCATCTCCCCGACCATGATGATGTCCGGGTCGGCGCGCAGGAAGGCGCGCATGGCGTTGGCGAAGGTCAGGTTGATCTGGGGGTTGACCTGAAGCTGCCGTAGGCCGGTCTGGGTAATCTCTACCGGGTCCTCCACCGTCCAGATCTTGCGTTCCGCCGTGTTCAGCTCCCTGAGTACCGAGTGAAGGGTAGTGGTCTTGCCGGAGCCGGTCGGGCCGCACACCAGCAACAGGCCGTAGGGAACCTGGATCAGGCGTTTGAGGGTGACGAGCTGTTCCTGGCCGAAACCCATGTCGTTGAGGGGGCGCGCGGAACCCCCGGCCAGGATGCGCATGACCACATCTTCCAGATCGCCCGCCGTCGGCAGGGTCGCCACGCGCAGCTCGATCTTGAGTTTGGCATAGCGGCTGAAGTCGATCTTGCCGTCCTGGGGGCGCCGCCGCTCGGCGATGTTGAGCCGGGCCATGATCTTGATGCGGGCGACCAGGGCATTGCGCAACTGCGGCGGGACTTCGAGATACCTGAGCAGCAGGCCGTCCTTGCGGAGGCGTATCCTTGTCTTTTCGCGGCCGGGGAGCGGTTCGATATGAATGTCGGACGCCCCTCTGTGATAGGCGTCGATGATGATCTTGTTGATCAGCCGGACCACGACATTGTCCGAGGCGCTGGTTTCCGTCAGCTCGGTGGGCTCTTCGTAGGCGCCGACACTGGCCTCGATCTCCTCGCTCCCCATCTCCTCCATATTCAGGGAGGCGTACTGGGCATCAATGGCCCGGCGAATCTCATCGGCCGCCGCCATCACAGGTTCGATAGTCAATTTGGTGTGGAACTGCAAGGCGTTGATCGCCTTCCAGTCGAGGGGGTTCTCGATGGCAACGGCCAGTTTCTGGCCAAAGCGGCAGAGGGGTAGCAGGTGGTGCCTACGCGCCAGCTCTTCGGTGACGAGCTGCGCCACCTCGGGCTGAACCTCGAAGCGTTTCAGGTCCACATAGGGCGTCCCCATTTTTTTGGCCAGGCAGAGCTGCACGGCATCGGCGGTGATCAGTCCCCGATCGACCAGTATCTCGCCCAGGGGCTTGTTGCGGTTCTGTTTCTGTTCCGTCAGCGCCTGTTCCAGTTGCGTCTCCGTGATAAGCCCCTCGCCGATCAGGATCTCGCCCAGCTTGAGATGTGGGAAGGACTTCTGCCGCTCCAGCGCCCCCTCCAGCTCGTGGGCGGTGACCACCGCCTTGCTCCGCAGATATTCGCCGATGGTCCTTTTGCGGACCGACGCCTGCTCTTGCAGGGAGTCGCTGATTCCCTGCTCGCTGATCAGCTTCTCCTTGAGCAACACCTCGCCCAGGCGGGGGCCAACGTCGTATTTCTTCATCGCATTGCGGTTGATGAAGGTAATGGAAAATTGCCCGTTGGACTGGACGGGGAAGAGAAATATGCCATTGCTGTCGAAGCGAAAGCCCAGGGTGTCACCGGTCAATTGATCGCCGTCGGAAAAATCCACTTCAAAGTGCTGGGGCTTAGAATGGACCTGAATCTCGCCCGGGTTCCCCCTGAGCTCCTGATTCAGCCTGAAGGGGCGTGTATTGGGAAGGCTCAGCATCTTGAGCTCATCCAGCCTGATCCTGACCGGGGCACGGGCATTGAGCGGCTTGATCGAGAGGGCGCCCTCCTCGGGACTGAAGCCGACCAGACCGCCAGCCAGCTTGGCCCCATCCAGGGCAAGCAGGCTGGCCTGCTCGCCAGGATAGATCAGCTCATTCTCCGGCAGGTCACAGAGGGCGGGAAAGGGGAAGGGCAGTGGCTGAGTCATGTCTTGAGCGCCTCAGAGATTCAACCTGATGTGGTGGGTTCTTCTCGCTGACCGAACGCCATCACCCGGTCGCGTCCGTTTTCCTTGGCGCTGTAAAGGGCACTGTCGGCCTGATTGATCAGCTCGTCCCGCGACAGGCCCTTGCCATAAATGGCAACGCCGATGCTGATGCTGATGCGGATCCCCTCCGGAAAGGTATTTTCCTTGACGGTATGGCGCAGTTTCTCGGCGGCCCTCATCCCCTTCTCCTGATCCTGGTTGGGCATGGCGATGATGAACTCTTCGCCGCCCCAGCGGGCAAAGAGGTCGGAGGCACGGATCTGAGTGCCGATCAGACGGGCAAAGGCCTTCAATACCTCGTCCCCGGCGTTGTGACCGTATTGATCGTTGACCCGCTTGAAATGGTCCAGGTCGATGATCATGATCGAGAGTGGATTTCCATAGCGATCAGCGTGATTGATCATCTGGTCGAGGCCATCGGTGAAACAGCGCCGGTTGCAGATGTTGGTCAGGTAGTCGACGGAAGAGAGGTGCAGCAATTCGTCATTTGCCTTGACCAGGGCATATTGGCTCCGGTCCAGGCGCCGGATGAAGAAATGGATCAAGCCATAGAGACCTGACAGGGCCAGCAGAAAGGCGATGGAAATCCACCAAAAAATACCATTGGCCGAGGCAAGCAACGGGTCCAGTGGGACGCGCAGGGAGATCAGGGCGCGGGAGGTGCCCAGCTTTTCATGAAACCCCCCCTTGTCGCCGTACTGATCGAGCAGTTCCCTGGGGGCGGCGGCGGGGCTGCCGTGGCAGACAAGGCAGCCGCTATCCGAGGGGGCGATGGGGATGGCGGCATAGAGGTATTGCTTGCCCTCCTTCTCGATCACCTCGTGGAAGTCTTTGACCTCCCCTGCGTTCATGCGCTTCAAGAGCTGTGATTCCCATGCGTCGGCCTGATTAATGGGGTTGCGCGGGTTGTCCGTGGCCAGCTTGAAATAGATCTGCGGCATCCCCTCCTTTTTCCGCTCCTCGTTGAGGAACTCCTTGATGCTCCGGGCGATGTAGGTAAAGGACATGGTCTTGGGCGAGAAGTAGTCCTCATAGAGCTTGCCCTCTTGCTTCAACCGGTACATCTCGGGCCGCTGCACCTTGGCGATATAGGCATGGATGGCGCGATGGTTCAGCAGCATATCCACCACCAGCTTCTCCGCCTCGATCCGGGCATACCCCCGGGTCTGTTCGTAGGCGATAAACACCAGGCTCGCGAAAACGGTGACCAGGGCCACAAGAATCACGACCAGAATCCGCTTGCTCTTGGCGGTCACGCAACATCCTCATTTCTCAGGGGGGGACTAACCGATTGGCGTTATGGTCTCAGTCTATCGCAAGAACGCCAGGATGCCAGGGTTCCTTGGGCGCATTTCAGGACAACGTCATCTCACTTCCCAGCGGGTCGGGCTGTTCCCGACATCGGGATGCGCCGAGGCTTCGACTGGCGGGCATAGCCCGCCCCACCACGCCCTCCCAGATGGTTAGGCTGTTAGATGAGCTGGCCCTGGGGTTTCCCTCCAGCACCATTGACGCGGCGGGGGTGTTCTGAAACCATGCACCTCTACGACTGTACAACCCGATCCATTCCTATACCCCATCCCTATGGAAGAGACACCAGCGGACATCAATCGCATCATCGAGGCACTGGGGGAACTGATCGAGGACTTCTCCCATTTCTGGGACGATAGCGGCAACCCAGACCCGGCGAGCGGCAATTCCCCCCTGGTGATATTCGAGACCCTGGCCGACCTGCTGGAGATGCTCTACGACCATGAGACTGCCGAGCAGGGGCTCGGCGAGGACGAACTGACGGAACTGGGCAATTACGGCCTTGACCTGCTGGACTCGCTGGAGATGGATACGGGCTCCATCGGCTACCCCTCCCATCAGCTCTACGGGGATCTCGCCCTCCCACTGGCCCTCTGGCTGGCCCGTCAGGGCGCTGATATCGAGGATTTGAGCCCAGTAGTCAATGCCCTGGCCCGGATCGCCAACCGACGGGTCCATCCGGAGGAACTGGAAAGGCTTTTCAGTCAGAGCAGCGAGATCATGGCCGCCGTCAGCCCGGTGGTGACCCAGGATCCCGAACGGCAAGCCGAGGGCGCGCCCTGGTCCCTGATGTTGCTGAACCGTGCCATCATCGCCACCCGCAGCCTGATGCCGGAGCTGATGGAACTGGCCTTCCGGGATCTGGTGGAACAGTTACCCCAGGCGGCCCCGGACTTTTTCCGCGAGGGAATGGAACAGATGGAACTGCTTGGCTACCCTCCCCCCGTACGCGCCCTGGTCGAACGCTATTACAATGCCTGGGGCGGCAGGCAATTGCTGCACTGACTTGGGATAGGGCCAAAGATAACTTCCCGGGTTGGCCGCGGCCCACCGCTCGCCCTGCTGCTTCATGGCTCTGATGCTCCGCATAGGCACGGACCCGACCGACCGCATGGCCAAGGGCATCACGCTGAATAGCGGGGATGGCGTTCCAGGCCTGTTCCAGGCGTTCCAGGGGGATGGCGAGGCTGGCCGCATCGGCGGGCTGCCAGCGGTCGAAGGCCAGGAGATGCGCGATTCGGTGGTAAGGCCCTCAACCAAGGGTGGCGGGGCGAACAGCGAATCGAGCTTCCCCTCATCATCCAGGAACGGCAGCCACAGACCGAACCGGCCCCGCAATGACCCCAGGTTATCGGTTCCCTTTTACCCCTGTTCCTGCGGCAACCGCAGCCGCCTGACCTCTTCCTCGCCCAGCCCCGTTTTGACGGCGACAGTGGCGTCATCGAGGACATCCAGCAGATTGCGGGCAATGGCGAGCTTGGCTTGGTGTTCGCCTTCTGCTTTGCCCTCGGCTCTGCCTTCTGCTTTGCCTTCTTCCCTGCCCTTGGCCTCGCCGATGGCCACACCCTGAGCCTCCGCCAACTCCAGCGATCCCCGTTGCAGGATGATGAAGTCGTGCCGCTTGTGTTGGATCTCCAGCTCTTCCCTTGTCATAGCTGCTTCGTTGATCTTGTCGAAGGCTGCGTGGATGCAGGGGTCGCTGCCCAGGCTGTCGGGGATGTATTCGAGGCTGCCGGCGTTCTTGACGAAGTAGATCCATTTGTCCTGGATGCTGTGCAGTTGCTCCAGTCCGAGGCTGAACTTGGGCAGTTCGATGAAGATCAGTTCAACGTCGTCGCTGTATTCAATGAAGCGCTCCCGTTCGATCAGGCGGAAGCGGCTGAGGTGTTCCGACCCCTCTTCGAACATGCGGAAATCAGTGAAGGTGATGGCAATGACGGGGTT
>JAHJDE010000077.1 GCA_018812525.1 Gammaproteobacteria bacterium | reverse complement strand
TGATCTGCGCCTCGCTGTTCATGATCGCGATGGATCAATGTCTCGATTTTGCAGCAGCACCACCTAATTCCAGCGAAAAATAAGTGCCGTAGCGTTTCCGGTTCAGACCGCAAAATCCCGGTAGGGATCAGGAAATCTGAAGGTAGTCCTCTTCCTGATACTCATGCCCCAAACCGCTGAACTTTTTTTTTGAGGTCGAGGGAAATGAAAATTCTCGAATTCCGCTGCAAAAACTACAAAGCGTTCCGGGAGGAGACCCATATAGCGGTTCGACCACTGACTCTGTTTTTCGGTAAGAACAATAGCGGGAAATCCGCGCTGATGCGCCTGCCCCGTCTGTTGCTGCGCGCCCTCTCCACCCGCGAACGTAGTGGATTCCCGGTCCGTGTGGATGAACTGAGCTACGGGGAGAGCTTCCGGGAGCTTATCCACGGCAGTTCCGTGTCGGGCGCAGCTTCGTTCGGTATCGGTCTGGAAGACCAGGGCGAGACCTTCGACTTGGCGGCTACCGTCCAGAACATCCAGAACCTCTCCTCCGCACCCAATCAGCCCAGGGAATTCAACGTCGTATCCCATCTCCGACTGTCCGACCCACCTGTTTATCTCGAATGGCAGCCATCGGCATCAACTGTCGCCCGCTACATTGGGCATGGCGAGATACCTTTCCGTGGTCTCCTGCCAGATCTGCGCGCGGGCCAGGGCCATGCTGAATGGCAGAGCGCCATCGAGCCATGGCGTGAGCGGGCTCAGGCTGCGGAGGAGGCCATATCCCACCTCGGACCAGTACGCATTGACGTGCCCCGTATCTTCGAAAGCGGGGCCGTTCCGCCCTTGGGGTTGGGCGGTGGAGGCGCCGTTGCGCTCCTGGGCGTGGATGCTGCGCTCCTGGAACAGGTCTCTGCTTGGTTCCAAAAGCACATGGACGGTTGGAGTATTTCGCTGGACTACGCCGGCGGGGCATTTCGCTGCTTCATCCGGCGTGGTGGGATCAGCGTCAACCTGGCGGACGCGGGCCACGGCATCCAACAGGTTCTCCCCGTAGTTGTGCAGCAGTTAGCCCACCAGACCGGCAGCCAATCGAGCCTCCTCGACTTGGTGGAACAGCCGGAACTCCATCTCCACGCCGCCGCCCATGCCCCTCTGGGCGACCTCTTCCTTGCCACCGCAACCCAGGGAACTACGCAAGTCCTGGTCGAAACGCATTCCGAAAATCTGCTGCTGCGTGTTCGCCGCCGAATAGCCGAAGGCGCGGTAGACCCTGCCCTCGTCGCCCTCTATTTCGTCCTTGAGCAACCCGATGGGTATAGCACGGTGCATCCTATCGAGATACTGCCGGATGGTTCCGTGGGTTGGTGGCCGCAAGGCGTCTTCAGCGAAGGTTACGAAGAGTTGAAGGCCCTCAATCGGGCCGCGCGTACCACTCGTTCAGCGACTCCTCCGGCATGATCGTTTGCCTTGGCTCGGACGCTTGCGCCGATGACTCCCAGTGGCGTTACCTGGACACCATCATCGGCAAGGTGGAGGAGAACTGGCACCACTGGGAGGTCACCGAACCCGATGTCATAGAGGAAAGCGGCTGGTTGGATGGTCGCGGGAGGCAGTGGATGCGGGAGTTGTTCCAGAAGGCGGCCTTAAGCAGTAGTTATCCCAGGAATTCGATCTACCCCCGCCGCCGTTTGCGGGTCACTACCGGAGACGGGCCTGATGCTCTCCCTCCGCGCAAGGCAGCTGAATTGGCAACTATGCCTCTTACCATCCTCATGGAGAACCGCTTTACCGACGGCATCTTCCTCGATGCGGTCGTGGCCGTACTCGCCCCGGAGCCGCTTAGGGCTCAACTCCATTTGGCTCCTGCGTCCATCGTCCATGACAGCCCCGGTGGAAATGGCGGGCTACCGAAATTGATCACTGATTATGCCGACAAGGCGCGGGCCGCAGGGCTACCACCCCGGATTATTGTCTTCACCGATGGGGATGGTTCCGTTCCAGGGACGATGAGCGATGACGCAAGGCGTGTGGGTGATGCGTGCATGGAAGCGGGTGTCCCTTGCCACGTTCTGGCCAAGCGGTGCATTGAGAATTACATTCCCGACGCCGTATTGGAGGCATGGCTCCCGAATGAAAATATGGGAAAGCGCCAAGTTGTCGAGGCGATCAAGCGACTCGGCCCGCTACAGAGAGATTTTTATCCTTTGAAAAAAGGGCTGCACCTGGATGCTGGCGTCAGCACTTTGTACGAGAACGTAAGTGCTCAGGACTTACATTCCGCACCCATCCCTCGTGAAGATATCGAATTAAATTCCCCAAAAAAGTAGAAGATACTATCGGCTATCGATAAAACAATTCTCTGGAACTTTCAGTGCTTGTAAAAATTCCTTTTGGGTAGACGATAATGG
>JAHJDE010000076.1 GCA_018812525.1 Gammaproteobacteria bacterium | reverse complement strand
AAAATGCTCGCACTGCGCCTTACTCGCGCAAACGGGAATTGGGAGAAATACTGGAACTCCATTCAGGCCGCCAAGTAGTTCATCACCAGTAATCGTATCGGCTACATTAGGTATCGCTTATCTTCACTTTGGATTACACCCGATTCTCTGTGTACGCTTCACCCCTGTTGTTCACGTCTGCTACAGTGTCCTTCCCATTGGCAGCGCTGTCCGTCAGAGGCGCAACACTCGATACGGGTGGGTGGTTAACCCTTACGAAGGCCAGTCCTTGACCCCCTCCCGACCGGGACTTGCACCCGGCAAGAAGCGCCAAGCTTTGCTTGGCGCACTAACCCTCTGATTTTCCATTCGTGGCGAGCCTTCGACTTTGCTTAGGAGAGCCATCCCGAACCCTGGATGGAAAATCCTGCTGAAGTATCTTGCTAATCAGGTCGGAGATAATCCAGTGAGATACTTTGCGTCCTTTGCGGTTGAAAGGAAATTTTTGGATCAACTTCGTAGCTCCATCTCGGTCAGGGTCTGAAAGGCATCGGGGTGGTTCAGGTTAAAGTTTCGTGCATGTTGCAGGTAGGCGGGATTGAATCCTTCCTCGCGGATCTGGGCGATGAGATCGCCGAACTCGGGGCTGAATTTCACCCCGGTGCCGAAGGGGGAGCGGGGAAGCCGGTGGTCGGCAACGATCTTGGCGCCCCGGTTGACGCCCTCGCCATTTCCCCGATCATCGGTGTAGTACTGGGAGAGCACCAGGATGCGGGTGCCGGGCAAAATAGGAGTCTGCCCATTTTCCAGCGTGCTTTTCCAGTGGTCGCCGCAAGGCGGGAAAATCCCCAGAGCAGAGCCAAGAAGCTGGCTAAATCCAGCTTCCAGGCCCCGCAGGGCACTTAACTGTAACTCATGCCCCCTAATTGGGCATGTTGCCGAAGGTGTACAGGCAATTTTCTACAGGCTGTTAAGGATAATCCGGGACGAGTCACACCCTATCGCACCAAAACCAAACTTGAGCACGCCCCATAATCCTCATACGGATTGCCAAGAGGCGGCAATCACCGGTTGCAGTTCTTCCCGGATCTCACTCGTAAGGTTGAAGCTACCGCTGGCAGGGGCATCAAAGGCAGCCATGGCCTGAACCATTAGTTCGACACTCAGGATAGTGAAGAGCCAGCTCTCGTATCTTACGCATGGATAGTCGCTCCCCGCCAAAGGGGTGGCCGAATGGGAACGGAATACTCAGGGATGGGCTGAAGGGCGGTAAATCTCCCCCTACAGCGGACGGACCGGGACGCAAGTAGTGGCAATACGCCTCCCCTGCATAGTCCGGAAATACCAGGAAGATATTTCCGAGCCGGATTAGTTGATCAAGGACGTTTGGCAATAAGGGGTGGGGATTCGATCGACTCCTTTTTTGCCCGCTTGGCGGCCTTTTTCTCCTTAGGCGTGTGTGCTGCCTGTTTTTTCGCTTCCCGATTAGGTCGGTGGGAATGGGTCATGGTGTGTACTCCAGTTCAGGTGAAAGATGCCCGTGGAGCATGAAAGGCAGTGCTGAAGGGCGTTTTCCCGGAGAGCCACGCACTAGGGCGTGTTAGCGGCTGTACCGGAGATCGAGTATGGGCCTGTGGCCACTGGAAAGATAGCGCCCCAATGTTAACAACGGCATGGATCGGCGTCGGTCCTCCCTGCCGACGTCGATCCTATGGGCAGCAGCGGCTACCTTTGCGCCTTCACAATGCTCATCGCTGCGGCCACCATTGAGCCGATTTCGGCCATATTGCCCGGCAGGATCAGGGTATTTCCCTGCTTGGCTACACCGGCGAAGGCCTCGACATACTTCTCGGCGACCTTCAGATTCACCGCATCCATGCCGCCGGGCGACTGGATCGCCTGGGCGATCTGGTGGATGGCTTGGGCGGTGGCCTCTGCGACGGTAATGACCGCCGTCGCCTCGCCTTGGGCCTGGTTGATGGCGGCCTGCTTTTCGCCTTCGGAGCGCTGGATGAAGGCCTCGCGTTCGCCGGTGGCGATGTTGATCTGTTCCTGCTTGCGGCCTTCGGAGGCGGCGATCAGGGCGCGTTTTTCCCGCTCGGCTGTGATCTGGGCCTGCATGGCGTGGAGGATTTCTTTCGGCGGCGTCAGGTCCTTGATTTCGTAGCGCAGCACCTTCACGCCCCAACTGGCCGCTGCCTCGTCCAGCGCCGCAACTACGGCGCGGTTGATGTCATCACGTTCCTCGAAGGTCTTGTCCAGCTCCATCTTGCCGATGACCGAACGCAGGGTGGTCTGGGCAAGCTGGGTGATGGCGACGAGATAGTCGCTGGAGCCATAGGAGGCGAGGCGCGGGTCGGTCACCTGGAAATAGAGGATGCCGTCCACCTGGAGCTGGGTGTTGTCCCGCGTGATGCAGATCTGGCTCGGCACGTCGAGCGGGATCTCCTTCAACAGATGGCGATAGGCCACCCGGTCGATGAACGGCAGCACGATATTCAGCCCCGGCGCCAGTGAGGCGTGGAAGCGCCCCAGCCGCTCAACCACCCAGGCGTGTTGCTGTGGCACCACCTTAACGGCCTTGACGACAAAGATGACGGCGGTGACCAGTACAAATAGCGCGACTTGCATAATGCCCAACGTTTCCATGATTTTCCCCTTTAGGGTGATGACGGTTTCTGCTGCGTCAGGATCAGGATCGAGCCCCGCAGCGCCTGGATATAAAGCGGACCTTCATTCAACATTGTCGGAGATGCCATCTCGGCATCCCATTCTGCCCCACGATAGAAAACCCGTCCGGTGCCGTTGTCATGCCAGGTGATCACCTTGACCGTTTGGCCGATATCCAGGCTTTGATCGGTTGGGGGGGTAAGACGCCGAGTTCTGACCCTGCGTAGAAGGACGGTGCCAGCCATACCGGCGAGCGCCGCCAGGGTGAGCTGCAGCGGGACGCCCGCTCCGAGCAGCGAGGCACAACCACCGATGGCCAGAACGATACCTAGCATTAACAGGTAGAACGTCCCCGTGACCATCTCCAGCCCCACCAGCATCAATGCCCCCAGGAACCAATAGACGTACGCAGCCATGCCCTTCCCCCTGTTGATCGTCGGTTTGAATTGCCAATGGAACAAGTGTAGTCGTGGAAGGGCGCTTAACCCATTGCGATTAAGGTGCGAATGCACCCTGTCGCAGCAACCACATCAATTAATGTGATTCGCTATTCCTGTGGAAAGGCCTATACCTAGGGCACCACCACCGCCACATCCAGCACCGTCCGTCGGTGCGCATGAATAGGATGATGTTTCCGCCGGGTACGGCGCATCACGCGCTGACTTACACGCGGCAGGCGGTGTGTTACAGGAGATCGATCCCATGACCAGCCACCCCTGCCAACATCAGCCCTTCCCGGCC
The DNA here is from genome assembly GCA_018812525.1 of Gammaproteobacteria bacterium. Taxonomy (GTDB): domain Bacteria; phylum Pseudomonadota; class Gammaproteobacteria; order Chromatiales; family Chromatiaceae; genus YD12-FULL-61-37. Next base: position 15,572 of record JAHJDE010000076.1, on the reverse strand, counting down.
ACCGATGAGGATGATCGAGGCGGCTGATGCGGCTAGGTCGAAGAACCGTCGCACCACCCTCACCCTGCCGCTCGTTCAGCGATGAGCCACCGCTGCGCGCCGAGCTATTCAGTACCGAACAGATGGCGCGCCACGGCGTGGTGCTGGCATCGATGCACCGCCTGGCGCCAAGCGGCCTGCCAGACCAACTGTTATCCCGACTCTCCGCCAACGAAAAGCGGCTGATCGAGACCTGCACGCAGCTCACCCGTGCCGTTGCCGCCAAATACCGTATTACCCCCGCCGGGGAGTGGCTGCTCGACAACTTCTATCTGATCGAAGAGCAGATCCGCACCGCCCGGCGCCACCTGCCCAAGGGCTACAGCCGCGAGCTTCCTGCCCTGGCCGAAGGCCCTACCACCGGGTTGCCCCGCGTCTATGACCTCGCCCTGGATACCATCTCCCGTGGCGACGGACGGGTAGACCCAGAGAGCCTGAGCCGTTTCATCGCCGCCTATCAAACGGTCAGCCCCCTCCGGCTGGGCGAGTTGTGGGCCATCCCCATCATGCTGCGCCTGGCGCTGATCGAGAATCTGCGCCGGGTCGCGGTGCGTATCTCCGTGGGACGGGACGAACGCGATCTGGCCGTTGACTGGGCGGGGAGACTGACGGAGATCGCCCACGACAATCCCAAGAACCTGATCCTGGTGATCGCCGACATGGCGCGCTCCGATCCGCCCATGAGTCCGCCCTTCGTCTCGGAGCTGACCCGCCGCCTACAGGGGCAGGGCGCCGCCCTGGCCCTGCCCTTGACCTGGATCGAGCAACAACTGGCGGAATCGGGGCTGAGCATCGAGCAGTTGGTACGCTCCGGCAACCAGCAGCAGGCCGCCGACCAGGTCTCCATCAGCAACAGCATCGGCAGTCTGCGCAGCCTCGGGACCCTGGACTGGCGCGCCTTCGTCGAGTCCCTGAGTCTGGTCGAGCAGGCCTTGCGCAGCGACCCGAGTGGCGTCTATGCGGCCATGGATTTTGCGACCCGCGACCGCTATCGGCATGCCATCGAGGCCATCGCCAAGGCCGGCGACGGGTGCGAGCAAGGGGTGGCCGAACGCGCCATCGCCTTGGCGCAGGCAGGCGCAGCGCAGCTCGGGCCGGCCGATCGAACAGCGCATGTCGGCTATTACCTGATCAATCAGGGACGAGATCGGCTGGAGGAGCTGACCCAGACGCGGCATCCCCTGGGCGCGAGGTTGCGACGACTGGCCCGCCGCCGCCCCTTGTTGCTCTATCTGGGCGCCATCACGCTGCTCACCCTGCTGCTGACCAGCGGCCTGCTGGCGGCTGTGCGTGCGGAGCTGGCCGCCGACTGGATGCTGGCGCCGCTGGGTCTGCTGCTCCTGCTCGCCACCGGACAGCTCGCCAGCGCGCTGGTGAACTGGCTGGCTACCCTGTTGGCCGCGCCACATCCCTTGCCGCGCATGGATTTCTCCAGCGGCATTCCCGCCGACTCGCGCACCCTGGTGGTGGTCCCGACCCTGCTCACCAGCCCGAGCGCTATCGAAGGACTCCTTGAGGCGCTGGAGGTGCGTTTTCTGGCCAATCGCGACGCCCATCTCCACTTCGGCCTGCTCACCGACTTCCGCGATGCCGCGACAGCCACCCTGGCGGAGGACGCCATGCTGCTGGCGCTGGCCCAACAGGGGATCGAGGCGCTGAATGAGCGTTACGCCCCGGAGGGAAAAGATCGCTTTTTCCTGTTGCATCGCCCGCGCCGTTGGAACCCCCACGACCAGCTCTGGATGGGCTACGAGCGCAAGCGAGGCAAGCTGGCCGACCTGAACGCCCTGCTACTCGATGGCGACCGCGACGGATTCTCCCTGCTGATTGGCGCCACCGAACGGCTCCTCGGTGTGCGCTACGTCATTACCCTGGACACGGACACGCAGTTGCCACGCGATGCCGCCCATCAGTTCGTCGCCACCCTGGCGCACCCGTTGAACCGCGCGGTCTACGACGAGCAGGCGGGGCGCGTCACGGCGGGCTACGGCATCCTGCAACCCCGTGTCGGGGTCAGCCTGCCCAGCGCGCTCCCCTCGCGCTATGCACGGCTGCACGGTGGCGAACCGGGCATCGACCCCTATACCCGCACCGTCTCCGATGTCTATCAAGACCTTTTTCAAGAGGGCTCCTTCATCGGCAAGGGCATCTACGCGGTCGAGGCCTTCGAACAATCACTCCAGCGGCGCTTTGCCGAGAACCGCATCCTCAGCCATGACCTGCTGGAGGGGTGTTACGCCCGCGCCGGGCTGTTGAGTGATGTGCAGTTGTACGAGGAGTACCCGAGCCGTTACAGCAGCGACGTTCAACGACGCCACCGCTGGATTCGCGGTGACTGGCAACTCGCGGCCTGGATGCTGCCGTGGGCGCCCGGCCCGGAGGGCCAACGCTACCGCAACCCCCTTTCCCTGCTGTCGCGCTGGAAGTTGTTCGACAACCTGCGCCGCAGTCTGATTCCGGCCACCCTGACCCTGCTGTTGCTGCTGGGGTGGACGATCTCCTCCTCTGCCGCGCTGTGGACCCTGGCGATGATCGGCATCCTGCTGATCCCGCCCCTACTGGCCGCCCTGGCGGATCTGTTGCGCAAGCCCGTCGATACCGGGATCGGCCAGCATCTCAGGGCCACCATTGTCGCCGCTGGCCAGCGACTCCTCCATGCGGGGCTGGCCCTGACGACCCTGCCCCATGAGGCCTACTACAGCCTGGATGCCATCCTGCGCACCCTCTGGCGCCTGTGGATCAGCCACAAACGGCTGCTGGAGTGGCATAGCTCTTGTAGCCAGGCGCCGTCCAGCCACAGCAGTCTCGCCGCCGAGTATCGCCGCATGGGGTTTGCCCCGCTGCTGGCTGCCGCTACGGGGCTTTATTTGGCGCTGGCGCGTCCAGCGATTCTACCGCTGGCCGCGCCGCTCCTGCTGCTGTGGCTGCTTTCGCCCCTCATCACCTGGTGGATCAGCCGCCCTATCGGGCGTCGGGCGGCGCAGCTCAGCGACGAGCAGACCCGGTTCCTGCACCGTATCGCCCGCAAGACCTGGGCCTTCTTCGAGGCCACCGTCGGCCCCGAGGACCATTGGCTGCCGCCGGACAACTTCCAGGAATACCGTGCCGCCAAGCTGGCCCACCGCACCTCGCCCACCAACATGGGGCTGGCGCTGTTGGCGAACCTCTCCGCCCATGACTTCGGCTACATCCCCGCCGGGCAACTGATCGAGCGGACCGCCAACACCCTGGACACCCTATCCGGCCTGGAACGCCATCGCGGCCACTTCCTCAACTGGTACGACACCCTTTCACTGCAACCGCTCTATCCCCGTTATGTCTCCACGGTGGACAGTGGCAACCTGGCGGGGCATCTGTTGACCTTGCGTCCCGGTCTGTTGGGCCTGCTCGACCGGCCGATCCTGGAACCACGCTGGCTCATGGGTCTGACCGACACGCTGGAACTCTGGATCGAGGGCACGGCGGGGCGGCCGTCGACCGCGCTGACGCAACTCCAGCAGACGCTACGCGCCGCCTGCGACAGCCCGCCCCTCACCTTGCCCGCCGCGCGCCAGCTACTGGACCGGCTGACAGCATCCGCCCAGGCACTGGCCGCCGTACTGGAGGACGCAACGGAAAGCGAGGAGGGCTGGTGGGCCACGGCCCTGCTGCGGCAATGTCGGGCATTGGATGAGGAACTCGACCACCTTGCCCCCTGGGCCCGGTTGCCAACGGTGCCCGAGGAGGATGAACTTGCTGAACTACAAGCCATTCCGACCTTACACGCACTGGCGGGGCTCGATCTGGCCCTACAGAAGACCTCCGGTGCCACAGCGGCGCAGATGGAGCGCCTGACCCAGCTCCGCCCGCTGATCGGACAGGGTAGCGAGCACGCCAGGACACGGATCGCCACGCTGAACCAACTGGCCCAACAGGCCGCTGCGCTGGCGGAGATGGAGTATGCCTTTCTCTACGACCCGGCCGCCCGCCTGCTGAGCATCGGCTACAACTTCGACGAGCGCCGACGCGATACCGGCTACTACGACCTGCTGGCCTCGGAGGCTCGGCTCGGCATCTTCGTCGCCATCGCCCAGGGCGCACTGCCACTGGAGAGCTGGTTCGCCCTCGGGCGGCTGCTCACCCGTAGCGGAGGCGAGCCGGTGCTGCTCTCCTGGAGCGGCTCGATGTTCGAATACCTGATGCCGCAACTGGTGATGCCCAACTACGACCAGACCCTGCTCGACCAGACGGCCCGTGCCGCCGTGGCGCGGCAGATCGAATACGGCCAGCAGCTCGGCCTGCCCTGGGGGATCTCGGAATCGGGCTACAACAGCGTGGATGGGCAGCTCAACTACCAATACCGCGCCTTCGGCGTGCCGGGGCTGGGACTGAAACGCGGCCTTGGCGAGGATCGGGTGATTGCGCCCTATGCCACGCTATTGGCGCTGCTGGTGGCACCGGAAGCGGCCTGTCAGAACCTGCAACGGCTCAGCAAAATCGGTGCCGAAGGGCGTTACGGTTTCTACGAGGCCATCGACTACACCCCCGCCCGGCAACGGCGAAACGAGCAGCATGCCCTGGTGCATGCCTACATGGCACACCACCAAGGCATGGGCCTGCTGGCCCTGGCGACCCTGTTGCTGGATCGGCCGATGCAGAAGCGCTTTGCCGCCGATCCGCTGTTTCAGGCCACCCTGCTGCTGTTGCAGGAACGCATCCCCCGTGCCGCCGCCCTCTATGCCCACACCGCCGAACTGACCAACATCCAGGCCAGCCTGGGCAACCCGGCGGTGCCGATCCGTGTGCTGAACAACCCCGATACCCCGGCCCCGGAGGTGCAGTTGCTCTCCAATGGGCGCTATCACGTCATGATCAGCCACGCCGGTGGCGGCTACAGCCGCTGGCAGGATCTCGCCCTGACCCGCTGGCGCGAGGACACCACCCGTGACGCCTGGGGCAGTTTCGTCTATCTGCACGATGTGGTCAGTGGCGTGACCTGGTCCACGACACACCAACCGACCCTGCGACCGGCCGCGCACTACGAAGCGATCTTCTCGGAGGGCCGCGCCGAATTTCGCCGCCGCGATCAGGGCAGCAACCCGGCCGAGGCGTTTGACTTCGATACCCATACCGATATCGTCGTCTCGCCGGAGGATGACATCGAACTGCGTCGGCTACGCATCACCAACCGCGCCAACGAAGCCCGCAGCCTGGAGATCACCAGCTACAGCGAGGTGGTGTTGACGACGCCCGCCGCCGACGCCCTGCACCCCGCCTTCAGCAACCTGTTCGTACAGAGCGAGATCGTGGCGCCGCTCCAGGCCCTGCTCTGTAGCCGTCGCGCACGTTCCAAAGACGAACCGACACCCTGGCTATTTCACCTGTTGGCCGCCCATGATGTGGTGGTAGAGGCGCTCTCTTACGAAAGTGATCGGGCCGCGTTCCTGGGCCGTGGCCGGGATCGCATCAACCCCCTGGCGCTGGACGCTGCCGGGCCGTTGTCTGCCCGCCAAGGCTCGGTGCTCGACCCGATCCTGGCCATCCGTTGCCGCATTCGCCTCGAACCGGAGCAAACCGCCAGCATCGATCTGGTCACCGGCATCGGTGCAAGCCGCGATGCCGCATTGGCGCTGGTGGAGAAGTATCGGGACCGTCGACTGGCCGACCGCGTCTTCGAACTGGCCTGGACCCACGCCCAGGTGGTACTGCGCCAGATCAACGCCAGCGAGGGGGACGCCCAGCTCTATGGCCGTCTGGCCAATGCCATCCTCTATGCCCATGCCGCCCTGCGCGCCGACACCAGCGTGTTGCTGCGCAACCGGCGCGGCCAGTCGGGCCTATGGGGCTATGCCATCTCCGGCGACCTTCCCATCGTCCTGGTGCGTATCGCCGATCTGGCCAACATCGAACTGGTGCGCCAGCTCATCCAGGCCCACGCCTACTGGCGCCTGAAGGGGTTGGCGGTAGACCTGGTGATCTGGAACGAGGACCACGCCGGTTACCGGCAGGCCCTGCAAGATCAGATCCTCGGCCTGGTGGCGGTGGGCCTGGAAACCCAGGTGATCGACCGGCCTGGCGGCATCTTCATCCGTGCGGCGGAACAGATCAGCGATGAAGACCGCACACTGTTCCTGACCGTCGCCCGTGTGGTGCTGAGCGATCGCCAGGGGACCCTGGCGGAACAGCTCAACCGGCCCGGTGTGCCGCAGGTGCGCGTGCCACGCCTGCTGCCTGGCAAGCCGCCGCGTCCCGAGCCACCCGCCGCCTTTGAACCGCCCCAGCGCGACCTGATCCTATCCAACGGCATCGGCGGCTTCACGCCGGACGGACGCGAGTACGTCATCACCACGATGCCCGGACAGCTCACCCCGGCGCCCTGGGCGAATGTGCTGGCCAATCCGCACTTCGGCAGCGTCATCTCCGAGAGCGGCCAGGCCTATACCTGGGCCGAGAATGCCCACGAGTTCCGCCTCACCCCCTGGCACAACGACCCGCTGAGTGACCCCAGCGGTGAGGCGTTTTATCTGCGTGACGAAGAGAGCGGCCAGTTCTGGTCACCCACACCACTGCCACGCCGTGGAGCGACGCCCTACCTTAGCCGCCACGGCTTCGGCTACAGCGTGTTCGAGCACGAGGAGAGCGGCATCCGCTCGGAACTCTGGATCTATGTCGCCCTGGACGCGGCGGTGAAATTCGCCCATCTCAAACTTCGCAACCTCTCGGGGCGGCCACGGCGACTCTCTGCCACCGGCTATGTGGAGTGGGTGCTGGGCGACCTGCGACCCAAAACAGCCATGCACATCGGCTGCGAGCTAGACCCGCTCAGTGGCGCGCTCTTCGCGCGCAATCCCTACAACAGCGAGTTCCCTGGGCGAGTGGCCTTCTTTGACGTTGACGATCCCCCGCCCAGTAGCACTGCGGGCGGTCGTATGCCGGGGGTGACCGAGCGGAACCGGACCTTCACCTGTGATCGCACCGAGTTCATCGGCCGCAACGGCAGCCTGGCGCAACCGGCGGCCATGGGCCGCAGCCACCTCTCCGGCAGGCTGGGCAGTGGCCTGGACCCCTGTGCCGCGCTTCAGGTCGCCTTCGCGCTGGCCGACGGCCAGGAACGCGACATCGTATTTCGTTTGGGTGTGAGCGGTACGCCCGGTGGAGACGATATCCACGCGCTGGTCCATCGTTTCCGCCCTGCCGACAGCGCACGGCAGGCATTGGAAGCCGTCTGGCACCATTGGAATCACAGCCTCGGCACCGTTCAGGTGGAGACGCCCGACCAGTCGCTCAATGTGCTGGCCAACGGCTGGCTGCTCTACCAGACCCTGGCCTGCCGGATGTGGGCGCGTAGCGGCTACTACCAGTCGGGGGGCGCCTTCGGCTTCCGCGATCAGTTGCAGGACGCCATGGCCCTGGTGCATGCCGAACCGGGTCTGCTGCGTGCTCAACTGCTGCTGTGCGCGGAACGGCAATTTATCGAAGGAGATGTCCAGCACTGGTGGCATCCGCCCCTGGGGCGGGGCGTGCGCACCCATTGTTCCGACGACCTGCTGTGGCTGGCCTTGGCCACCTGCCGCTATGTCCTGACGACCGGCGACAGCGGTGTGCTGGAGGTGCAGGTTCCCTACCTGGAGGGCCGCCCGCTCAATCCAGACGATGAGTCCTACTACGATCTGGCCGGCCCCTCGGCGCTGACCGAGAGTCTCTACCAGCATTGCGTGCGGGCGATCCGGCGCGGAATGCAATTCGGTGAACGCGGTCTGCCGCTGATCGGCTCCGGCGACTGGAACGACGGCATGAACCGCGTCGGCATCCAGGGCAAGGGCGAGAGCGTCTGGCTCGGCTTCTTCCTCCATGAGGTACTGCGCCAGTTCGACACCCTGGCACAGCGGCACGGCGACCCCGCCTTCGCCGGATTCTGCGCGGTCGAAGGCGCACGTCTGCGCGACAACATCGAGCAACACGCCTGGGACGGCGCCTGGTATCGCCGCGCCTGGTTCGACGACGGCGCCCCGCTCGGCTCTGCGGACAACGCCGAATGCCAGATCGACTCCATTTCGCAGAGCTGGTCGGTGCTCTCCGGGGCAGGGGATAGCGAACGGGCACGCAGGGCCATGCAGGCGGTGGAGACGCGACTGGTACGCCAGGATGCGGGACTGGTGCAACTGCTCGATCCCCCCTTCGACCAGACCGCGCTCGACCCCGGCTACATCAAGGGCTACGTGCCGGGTGTGCGCGAGAACGGCGGCCAGTACACCCACGCAGCCATCTGGGCCGCCATGGCCTTCGCCGCCCTGGGCGACAACCGCCGCGCCTGGGCCATCACCACCTTGATCAACCCGGCCAACCATGCGAAATCGCAAGAGGCCATCGCTACCTACAGGGTCGAACCCTACGTCATGGCCGCCGATGTCTACGCCGTCGCGCCCCACACCGGCCGGGGCGGCTGGACCTGGTACACCGGATCGGCCGGCTGGATGTACCGGCTGATCCTCGAATCTCTGCTGGGCCTGCGGCTGGAAGTGGACCGGCTGCATATCGCCCCCTGCCTGCCCGCCCACTGGCCTGGATTCACGGTACACTACCGCTACCGTGAGACGGTCTACCACATTGTCATCAGCCAACTTGGCCCCGACAGCCCAGAGCCGCCCGGCCTGACGGTTGATGGCATGGTGCAAGACGGCCTGGCGATTTTGCTGGTCGATGACCAGCAAGAACACAGCGTGGCGGTGAGCGTGATGGGAAGCAACGCCTGACACCCCCTTTTCCAGCCTTTGATTACGCCCATGCGGCGAGCAAGTGCGCCGGGAGCCACCGGGGTCAGGTCTTGCAATGCAACATCCACTCTCATTTCACATCGACAGAATGTGTTATTGCAAGACCTGACTCCGGCTCTTGACCCCGGCTCTCGCAATCCGATACGGAAATCGCCCCTACGGGTCGTTCAGCCGCGCAGCTCCAGCTCGGTCAGGGTCTGGAAGGCGTCGGGGTGTTTCAGGTTGAAGTCCCGCGCGTGTTGCAGGTAGGCGGGATTGAATCCTTCCTCGCGGATCTGGGCGATGAGATCGCCGAACTCGGGGCTGAATTTCACTCCGGTGCCGAAGGGGGAGCGGGGAAGCTGGTGGTCGGCGACGATCTTGGCGCCCCGGTTGACGCCGTCGCCGTTGCCCCGGTCGTCGGTGTAGTACTGGGACAGCACCAGGATGCGGGTGCCGAGGAAGGCGGCCTCCTCCAGGTCGTGGGTGACGAAGAAGAGGGTCATCTGCTTTTGTTCCCACAGCTCCAGCAAAAACAACTGCATATCCTCGCGGGTGTCCGGGTCGAGGGCGCCGAAGGGCTCGTCCATGAGCAGAATCTCGGGCTTCATGATCAGGGACTGGGCGATGGCGACCCGTTGCTGCATGCCGCCCGAAAGCTGGTGGGGATACTTGCCGGCATGTTCCGCCAGGCGCATGCGCTCCAGATATTGCATGGCCTCGGCGCGGCTCTCTCTGGCCGGGATGCGCTCGCTGCCGGGGCGGCCGCCCAACCGCAGGCCGAGCGAGACGTTGTCGATAACGCTCAGGTGGGGGAAGAGGGAATAGCGCTGGAAGACGATGCCGCGCCGAGCATTGGGCGGCCCCAGCGTTTCGCCGTTCAGGATGATGCGACCGGCGGACGGCTGCTCCTCCCCCAGAATCAGCCGCAGCAGGGTCGATTTGCCGCAACCGCTGGGGCCGACCAGGGTGCAGAACTCCCCGTTGCGCACCCGCAGGTCCAGATTGTCCAACACGACCTTGCTCCCGTAGGCCTTGTAGACATCCTCGACGATCAGGCCGTTGTCGAGGGATGCGGTCATGGGTCCGGCCTTTCCTCACCCAGGATCAGCCTGGAAATAATGAGGCCGGGGCAGATCCCGGTAACGACGGCAAAGGCGAAGAAGACCGCCGGGATATAGAGCAGCCAATGGACGGTGTCGAAACCGGTCAGCCCGATCCCCGCCCAGATAATCGATCCCGACACCAGAAAAAAGAGGCGCATGGCCTTGCTGATCCTGTATTTCCGCACGGGCATTCCCGCTTGCATCTCATTCGTCATCATTACCTCCATACCAGGGAAAGGCCCATTGCAAGCTGTACCGTAGCGCCAGATCCATCAGATAACCGATCAGAGTGATCCAGAGCACATAGGGCAGGATGATATCCATGGCCAGGTAGCGGCGTACCAGGAAGATGCGGTAGCCCAGCCCGTCATCGGCGGCGATGGCCTCGGCGGCGATCAAGAACAGCCAGGCGGCCCCCAGTGACAGGCGCACCGTCTCGATCAAGCGGGGCAGGATCTGGGGCAGAACGATGCGGTAGGCCAGCTCCAGTTGCGAGGCCCCCAGGGTCAGGGCCTTGGTGATCTGTTCACCGGGCAGCTTGCGCACGGCCAACTGCATATCGCGGGCGATCAGCGGAAAGAGACCGATAAAGATCAGCATCACCTTGGCCAGCTCATCGACCCCGAAACTGATGAAGAGGATCGGCAGGATGGCCAGGGGTGGGATCATGGAGAGGAAGGTAACGAAGGGGCTCAGGGTCGCGCCCATGCCGGGGAAGAGCCCCATGTTCAGTCCCAGCAGCAGCCCGGCGCTCGCCGCCAGGGCAACGCCGGTCAGCAACCGTTTCAGGCTGGAGATCGTATCCCGCGCCATGGGATAGGTCCCGGTTCGGCGATCCTGCTCAAAGGCCATGCGCCCGGCCGCATCGACCATCTGCGCAGGCGTCGGCAACAGCTTGTCGTTGGGGTTGTCCCGATGACGGATGTCCGAGGCCCAGAGATAGAGCCCCAGCGCCAACAAAAAAGGCAGGGCGGCCAGCGCCCAGCCCAGCAGCTTGCCGGGCCGGGCGTGGATGCCGAGGAATCGGGGTGTCGTCATCAGTAACAGATCCTGTAGGAGCGTTTTTCAAGTGCGATTGAGGTTCTTGCAAAACTGCAAGAACCTCTTGCGGTTCAGGGATGAACCGCCATTTTCAATGGCCTAAGCCATTGAAAATGAAGAAAACGAAAAATCGCATTTTCGTTTTCGCCTTGCAAAATGGCCAGGATGGCCATTTTGCAAGTTCCTCGATTAAGTCAGAATCCAGTTTGCCTGGGTCTGCCGTATTTGGCTATAGTTGTAATACAGGCGTATTACGAGGACCGGGCACATGAGCATTTCCATTCGTCTCGACAAATCCATCGAGGAATCCTTGCGGCAACGCTTGCAGATCGATGGCGTTTCCCTGTCGGATTTCATCCGCGATGCCATCCGTGAAAAGCTGGGGCGGGCGGAGGGCGAACCCTCGCCCTACGAACTGGGCAAGGCCCTGTTCGGCCGTTTCGGCAGCGGTCGCGACGATTTGAGCAGCCGCCGGAAGACCCTCTTGCGGGAGAAGCTGGATGCGAAACATCGTCGTTGACAGCGGCGTGTTCATCGCCCTGTTCGACAAAAGCGACCGCCATCATGCCCAGGCCATCCGCTTCATCCAGGACCCGCAGGGCAGGCTGCACACCAACCTGGCGGTGATTACCGAGACCGTCCATCTGCTCGATTTCTCCCAGCAGGCGCAGCAGGATTTTCTGTTTTGGGTCAGCCAGGCCGTCCAAATCGATGAAAACACCCTCGGCGACTGGGAACGTATTCTGACGTTACTGAAAAAATACGCCGATCTACCCGCCGATTTCGCTGACGCCTCGCTGATCGGCCTGTGCGAACGGCTGAATACCCGCATCGTTGCCACCGTGGACAGCGATTTCACGGTATATCGGGACTATGCGAGGCATCATTTCACGAGTGTGTTTTGGGATGGGTAAGGTAATTACCTTCTGTCCCTCTGTGTCATGGTGAACCGCCTGTTCCAGGGTTATTCTTCAAGGGACAAACCTTTGACTATCGAGGAATCTGCCATGAAGTTGCTCCACATCCCCTTGTTCGCCCTGATCCTGATTGCCTACAACCTCGCCGCAATGACTGGCGATGCCGAAACCTTGTTGAAGAGCGAGTTTTTCAGTGTCGATCTGATCTCCGGTTCCCACTGGACCCTGACGGCCGGTGACCTCTTCCTGGTCTTCGGTGTCATCGTCCTCTACCTGGAGATCGTGAAATCTACGCGCACCGGCGTTGCCTCGGTACTGGACCACAGCCTATCGACCCTGGTCTTCGTGATCTTCCTGATCGAATTCCTGATGGTTAAGTCCTGCGGTACCTCAACCTTCTTCGTACTGATGCTGATGGCCCTGCTGGATGTGGTTTCCGGCTTCACCGTCTCCATCGTCGCCGCGCGCAGGGATTTCAATTTCGGGGGCAATGAGTGACGGCTTAGGCCGCTCCAGCGTCCCGTTTTACGACGCAGGGGCGACGCCGGCGACCACCCCCGCGCCGGAGCGCGGGAACGACCAGCGAACCGCGCCTGAAGGCGCCCCTACAGCCCCGCCGCAGCGGCCATGTATTTGGCGGTGAAGCGCAGCTTCACATTGCCTTTGTCGCCCAACAGGCTACCGTCGTCGAATTCAATGCCGACCAGGTCAGGCGAGCTGGCGGCGTTACCGAAAAGCCCCTTGTCGAAGGAGAACTTGCGCACCTGTTCCATGGTCTCGCGGACCTGGGGAGAGGCGGCGAAGTCGGCCCCTTCCTTGGGTTGATAGTACATGGCGGTGGTACGCAACTGGGCCTTGAACTCCGCCAGGGTGGCGCCGGAGGCCTTGGCCATGAACTCCAGGGCAGCGTCGGCGTTCTTGCCGGTCATGACGGCCAGGGTCTCGAACCAGGCACCGGTCAGGGCCTTTTTCAGGCTGTCGGGGGCGCTGGTCTTGACGACCATCAGGTCGAGGATCTCGCCGGGGATCTTGGAGGAGTCGAACACCAGGCTGGCCCCTTTGGCATTGCGGGCCTGCATCAGGGGCGGGTTCCAGGTGACGGCCGCGCCGTTGGGATCAGAGGTGAAGAGGGCGGCGATGTCGGCGTCGCTGGTATTGACCAGCTTGAGGTCGCGTTCGGACATGCCGTTCTGGTCCAGGGCGCGGGCCAACAGGTAGTGGGAGACGGAGAGTTCCACCAGGTTGACCGTGCGGCCCTTGAGGTCGGTCACCTGGGTGCCGTTCTTCATGACGATGCCGTCGTTGCCGTTGGAGTAGTCGCCGACGATCACCGCCGTGCTGTCCACGCCGCCCACGGCGGGGATGGTGAGGGCGTCCATGTTGGTCATGGCGCAGGCGTCGAACTTGCCGGCGGTGTAGAGGTTGATGGACTCGATGTAGTCGTTGACCAGGGTCAGCTCGATCTGGATGCCGTACTTGTCGGCCCATTTCTTGAGAATGCCGGCCGAATCGGCGTAGCCCCAGGGCTCCCAGCCGGTGTAGTGGGACCAGGCAACGCGGAAGCTGTCGGCGGCCTGGGCGGTGATGCCCCAGCAGAGGGCGGCGATCAGGGTCAGTATGCGGGTGCTTTGCTTCATCATCTTGTCCTTTGCTTGGATCAATCGGTGATTTCGAGCGGGAAATCGGTGGCGGCCTGTTCGGCGTGCTCCATCTTGCGGATGTGTTCCTCGGACTCGGTCGCCAGGCGTTCCATCTCCAGGATGTTTTCCGCCATCTTGGGCAGGGCCTCGCGGCGGTAGCTGGTGATGTCGTCCAGGGCGCCGTGGATATCGGCGAAGGCCTGTCTGAGCAGGCCGATGTCCAATTGAGTGCCGGAGGCCTGCTTCTGGATCTCCGCCCCCTGTGTGCGCAGGCGGGCGGCGGTGCCGGCGATCAGGTTCTCGGTGGTAGTGTTGATGGCCTGCACCTTCTCCAGCACGATCCGCTGATTGGCCAGCGCCAGGGCCAGGGTGACGGCTACCTGCAAGGCGCTCACCGTGGTGTTGAGCGCCCGGTTCACGCCCCGGATCAGCTCCTTGTTGTTGCGGACGATCATCTCGACAGTGAGATAGCCCTGCTGGTTGACCAGCAACTGCTGTTGCAGGTCCTGGATACGCTGGCGCAGGGGGAAGAGCAGCTCATCCGAGATGAAGGCATAACGCGGGTCGCCCTGGGGGATCTCGGTGTTCAGGGCGTCTTGCAGGCGTTTATCGATCAACTGGCCCAGCTTGACGGCCTTTTCCAGCTTCAGGGTCAGGGCGCGCATCAGGCCCTGGTCGTCGGCCAGGGTGATATTGTCCCGCTTCAACTGCTCGCGGCCATTTTCCAGGGACTGGATGATGGCGTCGATGGTGGTGGAGGCGTTCTCGTAGCGGGAGAAATAGCGCTTGAGCGGTGTACCGACGCCGGGGATGTAGCCCAGCAGACGGGTGGCGAAACCCGCGTCCAGATCGACCCGCGCCGGGTCCAGCTCCTCCACCTCGGTCTTGAGGTTGATGAGGGAGTTGGCCACCTGGCCGCCCTCCTCGCTGTCGGCCATCAGCTTGCTGATCGGCTGCTTGAGCATGGCGCTGCGGCGGGCGGCCTCCTTTTGCAGATCCAGCCCGATGGTCTCGAAGGAGACCTTGGCCGCCTGGAGCTGCTGATTGTCATTGAGATCGACCTTCATGACCCTGGCGACCACATCCTCGGCCTGCTGGTCCAGGGCGGGATCGGCGGCCCGGTCCGCTTGAAGTTGCAGGGGGTCGGAAAGATCGAGCTCCTTGCGCAGTTGCGCCTTGTCGGCGAAGACCAGTTGAGATTCCGGTGCAGTCAGGTTTGCCATGGTGAATTCATCCTCCGGCGAAAGTAATGGCCTTGATGAACCAGTTTAGCCTGAAAAGAGGCGCGGCCCTCAATTAGTCACCAATTAGACACCGCATTGAAACGCATGCAATTTTGGTTAAGATGAATACAAACTCAAAATTGGAGAGCCACCATGCCACGCACCACCACCATGACCGTCCGCCTTAGCGGGGCGCTCAGCGATTTCGTCGCCGCCAATGTGGGTGAAAACGGTGCTTATGAAAACATCAGCGAATACGTCCGCGATCTGATTCGACGTGATAAAGAACGGTCCGAGCATGAAGCCTATGAACGCTTAAAAGCGGAACTGTCCCTTGCCTTCGCAGCCCCAGATAACACCTACCGGTCAATCTCCGCGGTCGAGGTCATTGCCCGCAACCAGACCTGAAAGCATGGCTAGGATACTCATCCAAGAAGCGGCTTCGCTACGCCTCGACGACATTTATCGCTACACCCGTGAGCGCTGGGGACGCGAGCAAGCCGATCGATACATCACTGGAATGTTCGAGGCTTTCGAGAAGATCAATACGCACGAGGTCTTCTCAAAACCCATTCCTGCGGAATTTGGGGCAAACGGTTATTTTTTTCCGCTACCAGAGGCATTTCGTGTATTGGAGACGACTGGCAAACGGGGAAATCGGCATCGTCACCATCCTCCCCGAAAGGATGCATCAGATCGACCGGTATAAGAACGAATTTTTCGGCTAACTGAAGAGGAACTTGCAAAATGGCCTTCCTGACCATTTTGCAAGACGAAAACGAAAAATGCGATTTTTCGTTTTCTTCATTTTCAATGGCTTAGGCCATTGAAAATGGCGGTTCATCCCTGAACCGCAAGAGGTTCTTGCAGTTTT
>JAHJDE010000075.1 GCA_018812525.1 Gammaproteobacteria bacterium | reverse complement strand
GAACGCCGACCAGTTCCTCATCGACCTGGAACGACAGGAGAGGGAACGCACCGGCATCGCCACCCTCAAGGTCGGCTACAACCGGGTCCACGGCTACTACATCGAACTGGGGCGGGTCCACGCCGAGCGGGTGCCGGACGACTACACCCGGCGCCAGACCCTGAAGGGCGCCGAGCGCTACATCAGCAGGCAGGCCAGGGAGAGTTTGACCACCTGCTCCTTGCCCAGGAGGATGGTACAGGCTTGGCGGATGATGCTTTCCAAGGTCGCGTTCATTGTGATTTTGGGGCCACTGGTAAAGAGGGGAAGCATGCCATGAACGGCCGGTTTTCACAGCCTCTCCTCCATACGCATGTGATAACGGTCGGCGCTTATCGCTTACAATCAGAAAATGACCGGGGGCAACCCCTTGCTTTTGGCAAAACGAGAGAATTGACTGAAATCATGTTGCAGCATAACGAACAAGGCGCCCCAAGGCTGATCGCCATCGAATTCCCCGAGGGTCCCCACGCCGGAGAACGATACGATGCGGACATCACCTTCTGCCAAAATCCCACCTGCAGATGCGGGCATGTCAAGCTGAGATTATTACCTAACCCACCCGGTGGGATAGAGGAATCAGCTCCGGAATTTTGCTTCGAGCTGGATCTCATTGAACAAGCACTCGCCACCGCCGAGGATGAGGGCGAGGAATATGATCGCAACATGGGTCAGGCCTTCGTCGAGCAGATGGGGGAAGAGGATTGGCAACTGCTCTGGGAGCTGTATTACACATCCAAGCGGATAATGACCGAAAAGACCCCGGATGACGAGTTGGAAACCTATTTTCCGGCTGCCGAGATCGAGGCATCCAGCACAATGGTGGGATTCAACGAAATCCTCCCCTTTTCCGGGGATCTACAGGTAGAGGTGGATGGCAACCGCTACCTGTTCGGTGACCAATACTGCGTACGCACCGACTGTAATTGCACCGAGGCCTATCTCACATTGCTCGAAATGGTGACGGAGGACCGTATCGAGAAACCGGATATGGCGGTTATATCGGTCGATTATCGTACCGGACAATGGCAGATAGAGAATTTGGCCGGGGTGGACACCGGCCTACTGGGGCTTCTGGCTAAGCAGTTGATAACGAGGGAGAACCGTACCCGGATCGAAGAGCGGCACAACCGTCTCAGAGCCCTTTACCGGCTATACAAGCGCGCCCACCACACCCCCACGCGATCTACTACCACCCGCAAGGTGGGCCGTAACGACCCCTGCCCCTGTGGAAGCAGGAAAAAGTATAAAAAGTGCTGCATGATCTTAGCCCAAGTTTGACATCCCCCCCGAGAATTCCGACGTTTTCTGGCGATAAGTCATTGTATTTTCGTGGGTGGTCTGCCGAAACCGAAATGTAGTGCCATAATACCACCTGATTAGCAAGATGCTTCAGCAGGATTTTCCATCCAGGGTTCGAGATGGCTCTCCTAAGCAAAGTCGAAGGCTCGCCACGAATCGAAAATCAGAGGGCTATGCTGCCTAAGTCCGTTCGCCCTGAGCCCTTCGTCTTCGCTCAGGAGAGCCTTGTCGAAGGGTGAATGGGCTTAGGCTGCGATTATGTGGCAGGAAACAGGTTGCTGATTCTGCGCTGTATAGCCAAGGCGGCCTCGAACGGATCCTCGGCATCCCGTATGGGTCTGCCCACCACGATATAATCCGCGCCGTTATGAAAGGCTTCTTCTATGTCAACCGTTCGTTTCTGATCGTCTATATTGGCAACGGGCCGAATACCCGGTGTCACGATCATGAACTGTGCGCCCAATGAGTCACGTAGTGATCGAGCCTCTATTCCTGAAGAGACCACCCCAGCGCACCCAATATCCAGCGCACGCTTAGCCCTGGAAAGCACTAATTCCTCAACCGTGCATTTAAAGCCCAATTCACGCAGATCGCTCTCATCAAGGCTAGTAAGAACCGTAACAGCCAGGATCTTAAGCCCGTCGCCAGCGCCCTTCACCGCGGCCTCAAGCATGGTATCGTTACCGTGGACCGTGGCGAAAGTGGCCCTATGAGAAACCAAACGCTGGACTGCTCGATTTACGGTTTCTGGTACGTCGAAGAATTTCAGGTCCACCATGACCTTTTTTTCCATATCCACCAGATACTGCACTAACTCAAAGTACCCGCCGGCCATAAACAACTCTAGGCCGAGCTTATAGAATACGACCGAATCCCCAAGTTTCCCGATCAGTTCTTTTGCCTCATCCGCGCTGGGAACATCAAGGGCAAAAATCAGACGCTCGTTGGGGGGGATCAGTTTTGTCGATAGGTGTGAATTCATGGTCATTCTGGGAAGTTAGATGACGTTTTCCTGGCACTTGGCCGTTGCACAAAAGTGCGCCTGTTAAGGGCGCCGAAGCGCCCTTTTTTCGTGCTTCCAAACCGGATCAGTTGATCCTGGGGTCCAGTTCGCCCCTGTCGTAGCGCTTCTGCATATCTTCCAGGCTGTAGGCCTTACCGATCTTGCTGGCCTGGCCGGCGGCGCCGAAGGCTTCGTAGCGCGCGGCACAGATTCCCGTCATGCCCTTGGTCGCTTCCTTGAGGAACTTGCGGGGGTCGAAGTTGGATCTGTTCTCGGCCAGATGCTTCCGGATCGAGCCGGTGGATGCCATGCGCAGGTCGGTGTCGATGTTGATCTTGCGCACACCGTGCTTGATGCCTTCCACGATCTCCTCGACGGGAACGCCGTAGGTCTGGCCCATGTCGCCACCGTACTGGTTGATGATGGCCAACCAGTCCTCGGGCACGGAGGATGAGCCGTGCATGACCAGGTGGACGCTGGGGATGCGGGCGTTGATCTCCTTGACACGGTCGATGCGCAGCACCTTGCCGGTGGGCTTCTTGGTGAATTTGTAGGCGCCGTGGGAGGTGCCGATGGCGATGGCCAGGGCATCCACGTGGGTCTTGGCGACAAAGTCGGCGGCCTCGTTGGGATCGGTCAGCAGGGCGGAATGATCCAGCACACCCTCGGCGCCATGGCCGTCCTCCTCGCCCATCTTGCCGGTCTCCAGGGAGCCCAGGCAGCCGAGTTCGCCTTCGACGGAGACGCCGCAGGCGTGGGCCAGTTCCACCACATGGCGGGTGGTATCGACGTTGTATTCATAGCTGGACGGGGTCTTGCCGTCGGACATCAGGGAGCCGTCCATCATGACCGAGCTGAAGCCGGACTGGATGGAACGGAAGCAGATGCTGGGGCTGGCACCGTGGTCCTGGTGCATGCACACCGGGATATGGGGATAGGCCTCCAGGGCGGCCAGGATCAGGTGGCGCAGGAAGGGTTCGCCGGCATAGGAGCGGGCGCCGGCGGAGCCTTGCAGGATCACCGGGCTGTCTGTGGCGTCGGCGGCCTGCATGATGGCCTGCACCTGTTCCATGTTGTTGACGTTGAAAGCGGGCAGACCGTAGCCATGTTCGGCGGCGTGGTCCAGAAGCTGTCGCAGGGAAATCAGAGCCATTTTGGGCCTCCTTGGTTAACAATATAGATTTATTCGGTCGGCGACAGTCTGTGCTCGCCGACCCGCATGATCTTCATGATGTTGGTTTGGCCTTCGACGCCGGAGCGGTCGCCTTTGGTGATGATCACCAAGTCATTCTCATGCACCGTGCCAGGTTTCAGCAGTTCGTCTATCACCTCTTGGTTTACCAGGTTCTGGTCGGTGTGGAGCACATCGAAGCTGACCGGATAGACGCCGCGATACAGGGTTACCTTTCTACGGGTCGCCGCGTGCCGGGTCAAGGCGAAAATAGGGATACTTGAACCGATGCGCGACATCCACTTGGCGGAGGAGCCAGACTCGGTCAGGGCGGCAATTGCCGTGACACCGAGGTGATTGGCAGTGTACATGCTAGCCATGGCGATGGCCTCGTCCACCCGGCCAAAGACCGTATTGAGGCGGTGGTCGGAACGGCGGACCTCCGACTGCTTCTCGGCCTCGCGGCAGACCCGGTCCATGGCCTCGACCGCCTTGACGGGATACTTGCCGGCGGCGGTTTCGGCCGAGAGCATGACGGCATCAGTGCCGTCCATGACGGCATTGGCCACGTCGAAGACCTCGGCGCGAGTGGGAATCGCACTGGCTATCATGGACTGCATCATCTGGGTGGCAGTGATCACCACGCAGTTGAGAGACCGCGCCTGCTTGATCAGTCGCTTCTGCACCGCCGGCAGTTCCGCGTCGCCGATCTCCACGCCCAGGTCGCCGCGGGCAACCATGATGGCGTCGGATGCGTTGATGATATCCTCGATATGATCGAGGGCCTCGGCCCGCTCGATCTTGGCGACGATGCCGCCCTCGCCCCCGGCAGCGCGCAGCAGCTCACGGGCAGTGATGACATCCGCCGCGCTCTTGACGAAGGAGACCGCCACATAATCGGCCTCGATCTCGGCGGCAAAGCGGATGTCATCCCTGTCCTTGTCGGTCAGGGCCGGCGCGGAGAGTCCGCCGCCCTGCCTGTTTATCCCCTTGTTGTTGGAGAGTTCGCCACCGACAAGGACTCTGCAATCGACACTGTTTCCCCGGATCGCCTCAACCTGGAGGATGATGGCCCCATCGTCGAGCAGCAGGGTATCGCCGGTGGCTGCATCACGGACCAGTGCCGGAAAGGTGTGACCGACCCGGGTCTGGTCGCCGGCATCCGGTGGGCAATCGCCATCCAGGGAAAAGCGGGCGCCCTCCTCCAACTGGACCTTGCCCTGGGCAAAGCGGCCAATACGGATCTTGGGGCCTTGCAGGTCAGCCAGGATGCCAACCTCACGCCCACAGGAATACGCGCGCTCCCGCACGGCCGCCGCCCGTTTGCGATGATCGTCGTGGCTGCCATGGGAAAGATTGACGCGGACCACGTCTACGCCGGCATGGATCAGCTCATCCAGCACCCTGGGGTTATCCGTCGCCGGACCCAGGGTTGCCAGGATCTTGGTGCGCCTCAGCATCAAAGAACCTCGAGTGGCGGGGCGTTACCCCGTCCGTGTGATTTTATTTTTTCGCAGCCTCTTCCAGCATAGCGACAGCGGGCAAGACCTTCCCTTCCAGGTATTCGAGGAAGGCGCCGCCGGCGGTGGAGATGTAGGAGACCTTGTCGTAGATGTCGTACTTCTGGATGGCGGCGATGGTGTCGCCGCCGCCGGCCAGGGAGAATCCGGGGGCGTTGGCGATGGCCATGGAGACGGTCTTGGTGCCCGCGCCGAACTGGTCGAATTCAAACACACCGACCGGGCCGTTCCAGACAATGGTCCCTGCCTTGGCGATGATCTCGGCCAGCTCTTGGGCGGACTTCGGGCCAATGTCATAGATCATCTCGTTATCGGCTACCTTATCGGCGTCTTTGAGCACGGCGAATGCGTTCGGGTTGCCCTCCGGGCCGAAAGGGGATTCGGTGCTTACCACCACGTCCACCGCGATCGGAATCGACGCGCCACGGGCCTTCATCTTCTCGATCAGGGCCTGGGCGGTGGGGATCAGGTCATGCTCGCAAAGGGACTTGCCCACGTTCGCGCCCATGGCGGCCAGGAAGGTGTTGGCGATGCCGCCGCCGACCACAAGCTGATCCACCTTTTCGGACAGGGCTTCCAACACGGTCAGCTTGGTGGAGACCTTGGAGCCACCGACGATGGCCACCATGGGGCGGGACGGATTGGCCAGGGCCTTGCCCAAGGCGTCCAGCTCCTCGGCCAGCAGCAGGCCGGCGCAGGCCACCGGGGCATATTTGCCGACGCCGGTGGTGGATGCCTGGGCGCGATGCGCGGTGCCGAAGGCATCCATCACGAAGACATCGCAGAGGGCGGCATACTTGCGGGCGGTCTCTTCGTTGTTCTTCTTTTCGCCCTTGTTGACGCGGCAGTTCTCCAGCACCACCAGCTCACCCCCGGCGACCTCGAAACCGCCGTCCACCCAATCCTTGATCAGGCGCACCGGCTTACCCAGGCGACCGGCGATATTCTCGGCCACAGGCCGGAGGGAGACCTCCTCGGACCACTCGCCCTCGGTGGGACGGCCCAGATGGGAGGTGACCATGACCTTGGCGCCGGCCTTCATGCAGTGTTCGATGGTGGGCATGGAGGCGGTGATGCGGGCATCGGAGGTGACCTTGCCCTCCTTGACGGGCACGTTCAGGTCGGCGCGAATCAGGACGCGCTTGCCGGCAAGATCGAGATCGGTGAGCTTGATGAAAGACATGGTGAACTCCTTCCTCGTTCGGATATTGAATGCTGAATCTTAAATTCTGGTGACGACGGGCATATCCCGGCCAAAACTCAAAATTCAGGACACAAGGTTCAGGGGGAAATCCCCGGCGCGGGCAGTGCCCGCGCCGGGGAAGCGCCATTACTTGGCGACGTGCTCGACGAAGCGGAGCATGTTGCAGGTGTAACCGTACTCGTTGTCGTACCAGGAGACGACCTTGACGAAGGTCTCGTCCAGGGCGATGCCAGCCTCGGCATCGAAGATGGAGGAGAAGCCGCAACCGCGGAAGTCGGTGGAGACCACCTTTTCGTCGGTGTAACCCAGGGTCTTGCTCATGTCGCCGGACTCTGAGGCGGCCTTCATGGCGGCGCAGATCTCGGCGTACTTGGCGGGCCTTTCCAGTTCCACGGTCAGGTCGACCACGGAGACATCGGAGGTGGGCACGCGGAAGGCCATGCCGGTCAGCTTGCCGTTCAGTTCCGGCAGCACCACGCCGACGGCCTTAGCCGCGCCGGTGGAGGAGGGAATGATGTTCTCCAGGATGCCGCGACCGCCGCGCCAGTCCTTGGAGGAGGGGCCATCGACGGTCTTCTGGGTGGCGGTGGCGGCATGCACGGTGGACATCAGGCCACGCTTGATGCCCCAGTTGTCATGCAGGACCTTGGCGATGGGGGCCAGGCAGTTGGTGGTGCAGGAGGCGGCGGAGACGATGGCCTGACCGGCGTAGGTCTCGTGGTTGACGCCATAGACGAACATGGGGGTCTTGTCCTTGGAGGGGGCGGACTGGACCACCTTCCTGGCGCCGGCCTCGATGTGCTTCTGGCAGCTCTCTTCGGTCAGGAAGAAGCCGGTGCACTCGATGACCAGATCGGCACCCACTTCAGTCCACTTCAGGTTGGCGGGGTCGCGCTCGGCGGTCAGGCGGATCTTTTTGCCGTTGACGATCATGCTGTTGCCTTCCACGGCAATCTTGCCGGGGAAGTTGCCGTGCACGGAGTCGTACTTGAGCATGTAGGCCAGGTACTCGGGGTCCAGCAGGTCGTTGATGCCGACCACTTCGATGTTGGGGAAGTCCTTGGCAATGGCGCGGAATGCCATGCGGCCGATGCGGCCGAATCCGTTGATACCTACTTTGATGGTCATGGTTTTCTCCTGAATTTCAACTAGAGATGCGGGGAGAGGCGGGCATCGCCCGGCAGCTCCCGTTTAACCTAAAAAACCCCTTTCAACCGCGAAGGACGCGAAGAGCACAAAAAACGGGCGGGTTTGTACGGGCGGGTTTCCAACCCGCCCCTACGATATTCTTTGCGTTCTTTGCGTTCTTTGCGGTTAAACGAGGAATTCAGGTTTAAAGGAGTACGGGCGGGTTTCAAACCCGGCCCTACTCGATGATGGCCTTCGCCACGTTTTCGACAGTGAACCCGAACTCCTTGAAGAGCTGCCCGGCCGGGGCGGACTCGCCGAAGCGGTCGATGCCGATCACCTTGCCGTTCAGGCCCACGTACTTGTACCAGCCGCCGGTCACGGCGGCCTCGACGGCCACGCGGGCGGTGACATCGCGCGGGAGCACGGATTCCTTGTAGGCCGCGTCCTGGGCATCAAAGACATCGGTGGCAGGCATGGAGACCACGCGCACCTTCCGGCCGCTCTGTTCCGCAGCCTTGATCGCCAGATCAACCTCGGAACCGGTGGCGATGACGATGACATCGGGCTTGCCGTCGCAATCGCGCAGGACATAGCCGCCCTTGGCGATGTTAGCGATCTGCTCCGGGCTGCGGGCCTGGTGGGCCAGGTTCTGGCGCGAAAAGATCAGGCTGCTGGGGCCTGTCTTCTTCTCGATGGCTGCCTTCCAGGCCACAGCGGTCTCGACGGTGTCGCAGGGACGCCACACGCTCATGTTGGGGATCATGCGCAGGGTCGGGATCTGCTCGATGGGCTGGTGGGTAGGACCGTCCTCGCCCAGGCCGATGGAGTCGTGGGTGTAGACGAAGATGCTGCGGATCTTCATCAGGGCCGCCATGCGCAGGGCGTTGCGGGCATACTCGGAGAACATCAGGAAGGTGCCGCCGTAGGGGATGAAGCCCCCGTGCAGGGCGACGCCGTTCATGATGGCGGACATGCCGAACTCGCGCACCCCATAGGAAAGGTAGTTGCCATCGGCGACTGTGTCGTTGATGGACACCGAACCCTTATGAGAGGTCAGATTGGACGGGGTCAGGTCGGCGGAACCACCCAAAAACTCCGGCAGCAGGGCGCCGTAGGCGTTCAGTGTGTTCTGGGAGGCCTTGCGGGTGGCCGGGGACTCGGCTTTCTCATTGCAGGCATTGACATAGGCATCGGAGGCATCGGCCCAGTTGGCGGGCAACTCACCGGCCATGCGGCGCTCGAACTCGGCAGCCAGCTCGGGGTGGGCGGCCTTGTAGGCAGCGAGTTTCCCGGCCCAGTGAACCTCGGCGCCCTTGCCTTTCGCCTTGGCATCCCAGCCCGCATAGACTGCTTCGGGGATCACAAAGGGCTCGTGGTTCCAGCCCAGATTCTCGCGGGCGGCCTTGATCTCGTCCGGACCCAGGGGGGCGCCGTGGCAGTCGTGGGAACCGCAGAGATTGGGGGCGCCGTAGCCGATCACGGTCTTGCAGCAGATCAGGCTGGGCTTGGTATTGTGGCTCTTGGCGTCACGGATGGCCGCGTCGATGGCGGTGGCATCGTGGCCGTCCACACCGCGCACCACATGCCAGCCATAGGCCTCGTAGCGTTTGGCCACGTCCTCCTGGAACCAGCCCTCGGTGTGGCCGTCGATGGAGATGCCGTTGTCATCCCAGAAGGCAATCAGCTTGCCCAGGCCCAGGGTACCGGCCAGGGAGCAGGACTCATGGGAGACGCCCTCCATCATGCAGCCGTCGCCGAGGAAGACATAGGTGTAGTGATCGACGATATGGTGGCCATCACGATTAAACTGGGCTGCCAGGGTACGCTCGGCCAGGGCCATGCCCACGCCGTTGCTGATGCCCTGCCCCAGGGGGCCGGTGGTGGTCTCGACGCCGGGGGCGTAGCCGTATTCGGGATGGCCGGGGGTCTTGGAGTGGAGCTGACGGAAACTCTTCAAGTCATCCATGGAGAGGTCGTATCCTGCCAGGTGCAGCAGGGAGTAGACCAGCATGGAACCGTGACCGTTGGAGAGGATGAAACGGTCGCGATCCACCCAATTGGGGTTGGCCGGATTGTGCTTCAGGTGGCTGTTCCATAGCACCTCGGCGATATCCGCCATACCCATGGGGGCGCCAGGGTGGCCGGAGTTGGCTTTTTGCACAGCATCCATGCTGAGGGCGCGGATGGCGTTGGCAAGTTCTTTACGTGAGGACATGAAGTTTCCCCTTTATCAAAGGCTGGAAGAAAATCCTTTCAGGCGGCCGCCGGTTCCACCTCGGCCGCAGGCCCGCCGCTATGGAAGCGCCGGGTGAAATCTTGTGTTGCTGGCCCTGCCAGCAGGCCCCAATGACCTTAGGGCCGGACATTCTCCCCCATTGATTGACTTAGAGCAACCAAGGGCGCTTGACAATAACTCTATGCGCCCATAAGGAGCTGCCCGGAAATAAGTTCAGATTTCCTGATCCCTACCGGGATTTTGCGGTCTGAACCGGAAACGCTACGGCACTTATTTTTCGCTGGAATTAGGTGGTGCTGCTGCAAAATCGAGACATTGATCCATCGCGATCATGAACAGCGAGGCGCAG
>JAHJDE010000074.1 GCA_018812525.1 Gammaproteobacteria bacterium | reverse complement strand
GAACGCCGACCAGTTCCTCATCGACCTGGAACGACAGGAGAGGGAACGCACCGGCATCGCCACCCTCAAGGTCGGCTACAACCGGGTCCACGGCTACTACATCGAACTGGGGCGGGTCCACGCCGAGCGGGTGCCGGACGATTACACCCGGCGCCAGACCCTGAAGGGCGCCGAGCGTTACATCACCCCGGAGCTGAAACGGTTCGAGGACCAGGTCCTCTCGGCGCGGGAGCGCGCCCTGGCGCGGGAGAAACACCTCTACGAGGAACTGCTGGAGTTATTGCTTCCAACCATCCCCGCCCTGCAAGCCAGCGCCGAGGGACTGGCCGAGCTGGATGTCCTCTGCAATCTGGCGGAACGGGCCGAGGCCCTGGACCTGCGCCAGCCGGTCATGTCCGAGACCCCCGGCATCCGCATCGAAAGCGGGCGCCACCTGGTGGTGGAGCAGGTCAGCGAGCAACCCTTCGTCGCCAACGGCATCGACCTGAACGACGAGCGGCGCATGCTCATCGTCACCGGCCCCAACATGGGCGGCAAATCCACCTTCATGCGCCAGACCGCCCTCATCGTGCTGATCGCCTGCGCCGGCGGCTTCGTCCCCGCCCAGTCGGCCGAGATCGGACCGGTGGACCGCATCTTCTCCCGCATCGGCGCCTCCGACGACCTGGCCGGCGGCCGGTCCACCTTCATGGTCGAAATGGAAGAGACCGCCAACATCCTCCACAACGCCAGCGAACAGTCCCTGGTCCTGATGGACGAGATCGGCCGCGGCACCAGCACCTTCGACGGCCTCTCCCTCGCCTGGGCCTGCGCAGTGGAACTGGCGACCCGCATCCGCGCCTTCACCCTCTTCGCCACCCACTACTTCGAACTCACCACCCTGCCCGAAGAGCACCGGGGCATCGCCAACGTCCACCTGGACGCCGTGGAACACGGCGAAGGCATCGTCTTCCTACACGCCGTCAAGGAAGGCCCCGCCAACCAGAGCTACGGCCTGCAAGTGGCCCAACTGGCCGGCGTCCCCCCGGCGGTGATCAAACGGGCGCGGGTCCGCCTGCGCGAGCTGGAAGAAGCGGCCCGCAAACACGCCGACCAAGTCACGAAACAACTCTCCCTGTTCGACCCTGAGCCAACACCGGCACTGCCCCATCCCGCCCTGAAGGCCCTGGACGGGATCGATCCCGACGAGATGACGCCGAAAGCGGCCCTTGAGGCGATCTACCGGTTGAAGGCTCTGGCGGAAAAGGGGCCTTAGGCTTGGGGCTAAATAAACGAAGCTCGATTTCCCCGCGCGATAGAGGTTGATGCCTGTCAGTGCTACTACCAATGCGGGGGGTGCGGCCAGTTGCTGCGCCCGAAGCCGGGCGATTGCTCCTGTTGCATAGAGTGACTTTCTCGAGGAACTTGCAAAATGGCCTTCCTGACCATTTTGCAAGACGAAAACGAAAAATGCGATTTTTCGTTTTCTTCATTTTCAATGGCTTAGGCCATTGAAAATGGCGGCTCATCCCTGAACCGCAAGAGGTTCTTGCAGTTTTGCAAGAACCTCTCTCGTCAATATTTTGACAGAGAAGTCTAATCATTCATTTTTTTGACGGTATAAATTCTTTGCTGGCCGCATGCTATGCTACACAGCACATGCGGCTTGACCGCATGAAATAACAAAACGCTTTTGCCGGAGGAGAATTCAACCATGAGATCATCTGTAAGGATGATGGCCCTCGCAGGCCTGTTCACCGGGCTCGCCCTTTCCCTAACCGCCCTCGGCGACGAGGTCAACATCACCAAAGACATCCCCTATGTGGATGTCAGCCACAAGGGACAGACCGTCCGCATACAAAGGATCCAGGACAAGGAAAATCGCCTCGTCGACGACTTCGCCAAGACATCCCGCCCCTGCCCCCCCTTCTGCATCCATCCCATCTCCGCCGCCCCCGGGGTGGAGACCCTGGGTGAACTGGAGCTCATCCACTTCCTCATGAACGAGGTACAGGCGGGCAAAGGGGTCCTGGTCGACGCCCGCATGCCGGAATGGTACGAGGCCGAGACCATCCCCGGCGCCATCAACATCCCCTTCGTCGTCTTCAACAAGAACAACCCCTACCTGGAGAAAATCCTGCTGGCAATGGGGGCGAGCCACAGCCCAGGCGGTGGCTGGAACTTCGACAACGCCAGCACCCTCACCCTCTTCTGCAACGGTCCCTGGTGCGACCAATCGCCCCGAGCCATCCAGGGCCTGCTGGAGGTCGGCTACCCGGCGGACAAGCTGAAATACTATCGCGACGGCATGAATCTCTGGCGCCTCTTGGGGCTGACCACGGTCGCGTCCAAGAAACCGGTAGCCCCCTGATGTTTCTAAATTACGGTGACACTTTACTAAATACACTTAATTGCTAATTAAGTGTATTTAGTAAAGTGTCACCGTAATTAAAATCAGTATTCGAGGAGATGACAAATGACTAATTACCCGCAGCAGTTTTACCCGCAACAGGAAACAAAGATCGACTACATGAAGATGGTGCTGCAAGGCCTCGCCGCCCTGCTGCTCATATCCCTGATCACGCTCGCCTGGTCGGTGCGGTCCTGGCTCCTGAGCCGCACGGAGCAAAATCTGGCTGAACAACAGGCACCCCCAGCCGCGACCCTGAATACCACGGTCAGGGCAGAGGTCCAGCAACCACCGCCCACCCCGCCCCCGGCGCAACCCCAGGTTGCCGATCAGCAACCGGCACCTGCTCCCCAGAAGGAACCGGCGGCAGAGCCACAAATGGCGCCAGCACCAGCACCAGCGCCCCAGCTGGAGGCACGGGCGGATGGTGGCGTCGCCTCCTCCGTGGATCAGGCACTTACAAGCCTCCAGCAGCAATCCGCCCTGCGGCAGAGCCTGGCCGGATCGACCGAAACCCCGGACCTGAGCGCGGCTAAACCGGCCACCAAGGAGGACGCGGCCTATGTGAATGCCCTGAGCGCCCAATACCAGGACCGCGGCCAACCCAGGGAACAGGTCTCCGACGAGGAACTGGCGAAGCGGATCAATGCCGGCACTCGATTGCAGGCCGCACCGGGCAAGGTTATAGACACCACCAACAAGGTCCTGATCCCCGCCGGCGGCACTGAACGGGGCTCCCAGGGGGAATTGGACGCCCTGGTGGCCGCCTCCCTGCAAACCATCAGCGAGGGAACCGCCACTGCGGCCCCCCAGACCAGCTATATACAGGGCCTCCAACAGGAGGCCGCCATTCGTGAAAACGAGGCGCGCACGGTCGTGGTGAAGTCCGGTGACACCCTGACGGCCCTCTCCGCCCGCGCCTACGGCAGCGCCAACCAATACATGAAAATCTTCCACGCCAACCCCACGCTCATCACCAACCCCAACCGCATCTTCATCGGCCAGGTGCTGCGGGTCCCGCTCTAAAAACATCTGTCGCCAACGGAATTACGGTGACACTTTACTAAATACACTTGAGGTTCTTGCAAAACTGCAAGAACCTCTTGCGGTTCAGGGATGAACCGCCTTGCAAAATGGCCAGGATGGCCATTTTGCAAGTTCCTCACTTAATTAGTAATTAAGTGTATTTAGCAAAGTGTCACCGTAATTACCAACGGAGCTGTTACCATGAAAATCTGGGTGGACGCCGACGCCTGTCCCACCGTGATCAAGGAGATCCTCTTCCGAGCAGCGGAACGCGCCAGGGTGGAATTGACCCTGGTCGCCAACCAGTCCCTGCGGACACCGCCCTCCCCCTTGATCAGTGCAATCCGGGTGACGAGCGGCTTCGACGTGGCCGACAACGAGATCGTCAAACGGGTAGCCAGCGGCGACCTCGTCATCACCAGCGACATCCCCCTGGCGGCGGAGGTCATCGAGAAGGGGGCACAAGCCCTCAATCCCCGGGGCGAGCTCTACACCACCGACAACATCCGCGCCCGGCTCACAATGCGGGACTTCATGGATACCCTCCGCTCCAGCGGCATCAACACCGGCGGGCCACCGCCCCTCAACCAGACCGACCGGCTAGCCTTTGCCAACCAACTGGACCGGTTCCTGGCGCGAGGATTACGGTGACACTTTACTAAATGCACTTAATTACTAATTAAGTGCATTTAGTAAAGTGTCACCGTAATTCCACGGCCTCTTGGGTCTCCCGGATGACGCGGACCAAACTGGCCAGGTGCCTCTTGGCGGCTTCGGTGTTTTGGTCGCGGGCGGCCTGGTCCAAATCCGCCGCGACGCCCTGGAGTGCCCTGAGGCCCAGGGTCCCCGCCACCCCCTTCAGGCTGTGGCCGATCCTGGCGACATCGGCGAAACGGCCCTCCGCCACCCCCTGTTCCACATCCTGCTGACGCTGATCAAGATCGGCCATGAATTGCCCCAGCATCTCTCGCAGGACCTCCTCCCCAAGATCGGCGATCAGGCCCTGGAGATAGGCCTCGTCGATCGGTGGCTGGGCGGGTTCTGAGCTGGGAGGAGGCGCCTCGATGCGGGCCGTCTCGATGGTTGGCGGTTGCCGCAGGGTCACGGCGGTAATGGCCTGAAACAGCCTGGCCTTGTTGATGGGTTTGGAGACGAAGACATCGGCCCCGGCCGCGAGGCTGGCCAGCCTGTCTTCCTCCATGGCATTGGCCGAATCCACCACGATGGGGATGGATGCCTCCGGTCTTTCCAGTGCGCGAATGCGGCGAATCGCCTCCAGGCCGTCCATCTCCGGCATCTGGATGTCCATCAGCACCAGGTCGAAGGGGAGGGAGGTGACCGCCTCGACCGCCTCCAGGCCGTTGCCGACCATGCAGACCTCGGCGCCGGCCCGCGTCAATTGCGCCCGCAGCATGTCCTGGGTGATGTCGTTGTCCTCGGCCACCAGGATGCGCAGGGGCTGTCCCTGCGGCCCTCGGGGCAGGGTCGGAACGGCCTCCTCCTCGTAGCGTCTGGAGCTGGACCGCTTCTTGCGGAAGCAGATCTCTTGCAGGCAGTTCAGCAGGGAGGAGCTGACGATGGGCGCCATGAGCAGGGCGATGAAACCGGCCCGGCGCGCCTCTTCCCGTTGCGCCAGGGAGGGGTTGCGGCTCACCAGGATGAAATCGGTCTCGGCCAGGAGGCCGGAGAGGTTCTGTCCCAATTCGATGGGGTTGCCGCCGTTGATCTCGGCGCTGATCATGCAGAAATGGGGCGGGTTGGTGCGCCGTTCTCCCGCCCGTTGCAGGGCCAGGTCCGCGGAACGCTGCACCTCAGCGCGGAGTCCCCAGCACGCCAGGCTCGCGACCACCCCCTTCTCCATCAGCTCATCATCGGTAACCAGGAGCACCTCCTTATCCTTGAGGGGATTGTCCCGGTCCTCCCCATCGGCATGCGCCTCCCCTGCTATCGGCAGATGGACGGTAAACCAGAAGGTGCTGCCCACATCCTCGACGCTCTCGACGCCGATGTCGCCACCCATCATCAGGCAGAGGCGCTTGCTGATGGCAAGCCCCAGTCCGGTGCCGCCGTAGCGGCGCTGGATGCTGCGGTCCGCCTGGGCGAACTGGTGGAACAGCCCCTTGCGCGCCTCCTCGGCGATACCTATGCCCGTATCGATCACCTCGAATCTGATCTCGGCGCGGCCCGGTTCGGTCGGCTTGCCGCTGGCATGGACAGTGATTCCGCCCTTCTGGGTGAACTTGACGGCGTTGCCTATCAGATTGAACAGAATCTGGCGCAGGCGGCCCGAATCCCCGATCAGCCGGAGCGGGGTATTGTTCTCCACATAATTACCCAGGCTGATGCCTTTCTCCTCCGCGCGGGGTGTGTAGAGGCCGATGACGGACTCGAGGACATCTTTGAGTTCGAACTCGGTCTCGTCCAGTTCCAGGCGTCCCGCCTCCAGCTTGGAGAAGTCGAGGATATCGTTGATGATCCGCAGCAGGGCGTCGCTGGAGTCATTGATCGATTTGGCGAAGCGGCGCTGCTCGGGCGACAGGGGACTGTCCAGCAGCAGGCTCGCCATGCCCATGACGCCGTTCATGGGGGTGCGGATCTCGTGGCTCATGATGGCCAGGAACTCCGACTTGGCGACATTGGCCGCCTCGGCGGTGTCCTTGGCCTCGGCCAGCTCCTTGGTCATATAGATGAGTTCCAGGGACTGCTCCTCCAGTTTTTCCCGGCTCTCCTCCGATTCCCGGATGCGTCGTTCCAGCTCACTTTGCTGGCGCAGCAGCTTCTCCGCCGTCTCCACCTCGCCGGTGATATCGGACCCGGTGCCGCGATAGCCGAGAAAGCGGCCCTCCTCGTCAAACAGGGGTTTGCCGTTGATCCGTACCCAGCTCTCCCGGCCCGCTGCCCCCGCCACTTTGAACTCCAGATTCCGCACCACCTCATGGCGGTTCAGGGCGCCCAGGTGGTCTTCGACGAACAGGGCCGAATTCTTCTCCCGCATCAGGTCCTGGGGCGCCAAGCCCACCAGTTGCTCGGCCGGCCACCCGAAGACAGGCTCCACCGCGCCACGGAACTCCGAATAGACTAGATTGCCGTCCAATTCCCAGAACCAGTCGGACGAGGCCTCGGCGAAATCCTGGAAGCGCGCCCGGCTCTCCCGCATGGCTTGATCCGCCTGGGTCCAGTGGCTGATGTCCTTGATACTGGCGACAAAGAAGTCCTCGTCGCCGAAGGCCAGGTGCTCAATGGCGATATCGGCGGGAAAGTCGGCGCCGTCCTTGCGCAGGGCCTGGACGGTGCGGATGGTCCCGACGATCCGCTTCTCGCCGCTGCGGATAAAGCGCTGGATGTAACTGTCGTGCTCCCGGGCAATGGGTTCCGGCATCAGCAGGGAGACGTTGCGGCCCAGCACCTCCTCCTGTTCATAGCCGAAGATCTTTCGTGCGGCCGGGTTGAAGACCAGGATCCGGCCAAGGTCATCGCTGATGATGATGGCATCGCCCACCGTCTCCAGCAGGGCGCGCTGCCGTGCCTCGTCGCGCTCCAGGTGGCGCTTCGCCTCCTCCAGCAGGATGCTCTTCTCGCTTGCTGCCTCGGCCATGGACGCCAGTCGCAGATAGGCGCGGCCGTAGCCCCGCGACAGCAGGAAGAGGGAGCCGATGGCAACCGCCAGGGAGAGCAATAGGAACAGGATGGTGACAAGGAAATGGAGCCGGGCATTGGCATGATCCGCGACGGCCATCTCCGCATGCACGGCATCGTAACGGTTGACCAGAAAGGCCAGTACCAGTCCGACAATGAGCGCGAAGACCACCAGATTCAACAGGGGGTGCTGAATCAGATTGCGGACCAGACCGACCTCATCCGAGAAGGGATCGGCCCCGTCCCCCTGTACGCGCTTTCTCCAGAACATCCGCATGAGTACCTATTGCCACGAAGGGAAATCCGGAAGGCCCCGGATTCCGCCGGACAGGGCCGACCGGATGCGGCCTGCCGGGCTCTGGACATCCTACGGGATTTTGACGCCGGCAAAAAGGGCAGTCCGGTGGACGCCATCGTCCGAAGCTGGGTAATATTGCGTCATGAGCCGTAACTATTCAGATCGCCCCAAAAAATGTGATTTTTTGGGGCGACCAAAGGGGAGAGTAAGACTTCTCCCCTTTGGAAACCCCAAAAGCTGTGGAGTAACCATTCAAATCGCCCAAAAACCGGGGCGATCTGAATAATTACCATGAGCCCTAATCACCGCCCGATCATTGCCTTTTTGCTTGCGCTCTGCCTGCTGGCCCAGGGGATGGTCCTGTCTGCCAATGGCTGTGCCGTGCTGGCGGACGGGGGGCTTGACCATCATGATGGCATGATCGCCCATGCGGTTGTTTTCGGGGCAGACCAGGGACACTCCGGAGATGGGACCCCTTCCAGCGCCCATTGTTGCCACTGCTACCACGTGACCGGTTTTTTCCCACTGCCACGGCAGTCCCCCACCCTCGCCCACCTGCTGGATGAAGGCCGCATCCCGGCCGACCTCCAACACCCCGCCTACGCAGGCCCCACCCTGCTCGTGGAATTACGCCCCCCCATCGCCTGATCCTCTCCGACTGCATTCTGCCCCTGCCGCCAACCGGCAGGGGTTCAGCCATGAATCCAGGAGATTTCAGCAATGCGCCTGTTTCACCCTATTGCCTGGGCACCGGGATGGATTGCCCGTTCCGCCAGTGCTTTCGCCGACGAGTCCGGAACTGCTCTGGCCGGGGCACCCGGTAGCTTCTCCCACTTCCATTTCCATTCCCCCATCCCCTTCTCCTTGACTGTGAAAGTCGCGAATAATTACGGTGACACTTTACTAAATGCACTTAATTACTAATTAAGTGCATTTAGTAAAGTGTCACCGTAATTCCATTCGGCCGAATGAGGGCATCATGAAAGACCAGATTGCAAAGACACTGCGTATCGCTGCCCTGACCCTGGCCGCGGCGGCCTCCCAAGCGGTATCCGCCGCGCCACTCAGCGAGGACGAGGCCCTGCGCCTCGGTCTCTCCCGTCCCGAACTGGCCGAGCTGGACCGCGCACGCATCGGCGAGGCCGAGGCCGACGCGGTCGAAGCGGGCACCTGGCCCAACCCCAGCCTCGAATATTCGCGCGACGAGACCGGCGCGACGCGGGAGACCCAGTGGCTGCTCTCGCAACCGCTGGACCTCTCGGGGCGGCGCGCCCTGCGCCGGAAGGCGG
The DNA here is from genome assembly GCA_018812525.1 of Gammaproteobacteria bacterium. Lineage (GTDB taxonomy): Bacteria > Pseudomonadota > Gammaproteobacteria > Chromatiales > Chromatiaceae > YD12-FULL-61-37. The sequence goes on along the minus strand of JAHJDE010000074.1, from coordinate 15,019 downwards.
CGGATTTCCGTATCGGCGCCGCCGAGGCCGGAAACCAGGCAAGGCGCGTCGAGCGGGCCGCCGAGGTGCGGCGCGCCTTCCACGAGGCCCTGTTGCGGCAGGAGAGCCTGCGCGTGATCGATGCCTGGACGGGGCGTTTCGCCGTCATCGGCACAGTGGTCGACAAACTCGCACGGGCCGGCGAGGCCTCGGGCTATGACCGGCGGCGGCTTGAACGCGAGCGCCAAGCCGCCGAGGCCCGCCTCGCCGAGGCCAGGGCCGGGCTCGAACGCAGCCGGGCGCGGCTGGCTGCGCTGACAGGGCAGGAAGACGGGGTAGAACCCGATGGCCGCCTGTTGCCGGAGGTCCCGCCCGATCCGGCGGTGCTGCAAGAGCGGCTTGCCCGGCGCGCCGACCTCGCCGCCCTGTTGGCCCAGACCGCAGCGGCGAATGCCGACAACGCAGCCAGCCGGCGCAACCTCCCCGAGGTCAGCCTCGGCATCGGCGGCAAGGAGGTCGAGGACGGCGCCTCGCGGCAGTCCGGCACCCTGGTCTCCTTGTCCATGCCCCTGCCGATCTTCAGCCGCCGTCAGGGCGACCAGCGCCGAAGCGCGGCGCGGGCGATGGGGGCGCGCGCCGAATATACCCTGGCACTGCGGCAAGCCGGGGGGGAGGTCCTGGGGCTGCACCGCCAGGCCACCCAATTGATCCAGGCGGCTGGGCGCTACCGCCGCGAGGCGGTTGCCCCCGCCGCTGATCTCCTGCGTATCGCCGAGGCGGCCTACCGTGCCGGCGAATCCAGCATCCTCGAACTGCTCGATGCCTACCGGGGCGCGATGGAGGCGGAACTCACCGCCCTCGACCTCGAATGGAAGGCGCGCGGCGCCTGCATCGAACTCGACCAAGCGACAGGAACCTATCCCCAATGAAGACGAACATTTTCTGGCCCGCCGCCACGCTGGCCTTGACCCTGCTGCTCGCCGGGTGCGGTGAAAAGCCGCAAGGCGCCCGCGACCAAGCCGCCGAGGACCATGACGGCCATGGCCATGCCGAGGCCGCCGAAAAGATCACCCACTTCAGCGACAAGACCGAGCTCTTTCTCGAATTCCCGCCCCTGATCGCCGGCCAGTCCAGCACCTTCGTCGCCCATTTCACCGGACTGGCGGATTTCAAGCCCCTCGGCAAGGGCAGGCTGACCCTGGTGCTTTCGGGCGGCGGTGCGCCGGACGAGCGTTTCAGCATCGATGCCCCTGCCGTTCCCGGCATTTTCAAGCCGGAGGTCATTCCCCAGGCCAGCGGCGAGCGTGAGCTGACGCTGAGACTGGACACCGGGCAGGGCACACTGACCCACGGGCTCGGCCCGGTGAGGGTCTTTCCCGACGCCCAGGGCGCCGCCGCTGCGGAGGAGGGCCAGGAGCACGAGGAGGCGGACGGCATCCCCTTCAGCAAGGAACAGCAGTGGAAGATCGACTTCGCCGTCACGGAGGCGGTCCTGGGCAGGGTCCGGGCCGCCGTCGCCCTGACCGGTTCGATCAAGGCGCGGCCGGATGGCGAGGCGCTGCTCGTGGCCCCGGCGGCCGGGGTGCTGCGTGCCGCCGGCGCCTTCCCCCGCATCGGCCAGGCGGTCAAGAAGGGCCAGGTCCTCGCCCTGTTCAACCCGCGTCTCGGCGGCGAGAACGATCAGGCCACGCTCGACGCCGCCGCCGGCAAGACCCGCATCGCCCTCGAACAGGCGAGGCGCGAACGCGAGCGCATGGAGGCCCTGTTCAAGGAGGAGGCCATCCCGGAGCGGCGCCTGATCGAGGCGCGGGCCAGCGAGCGCATGGCGCAGGGCGAGGCAGAGGCCGCCGGCGCGCGCGCCAGGCAGCTCGGGGGCGAGGGCGGCGGCATCTCGCTGCGTGCCCCCATCGACGGGGTCATCGCCGATGTCGCGGCGTCCGCGGGCGCCTTTCTCGCCGAGGGCGCGCCCCTGCTCCATATCGCCGACACCGGCCATCTCTGGCTGGAGGCGCGGGTGCCTGAGAGCGAGATCGGCCGGCTGGGCACCCCCAGCGGTGCGGCCTTCGTGGTCGAGGGCTTTGACCGGACATTCAGGATCGAGCCCGGCAAGAACGGCAAGCTGGTCGCGGTCGGCGCCGTCATCGACGCCGCGACGCGCACCATCCCGGTGATCTTCGAGTTCGCCAACCCGGACAGCGCCCTGCGCCTGGGGCTGACCGCGAGGGTGCAGCTCTTCGCCGGCGGCGAACAGGAGGCCCTGCTGGTACCCGCCGGCGCCGTGCAGGACGAGAGCGGCACGCAGGCCGTCTATGTGCAGCGGGGCGGCGAGTCCTTCGAGCGGCGCATCGTCCAGACCGGCGCCCGCGACGGCGACCGCATCGCCATCACCGCCGGCCTGGAGGCGGGGCAGCGCGTGGTGAGCCGGGGCGCCTACCTGATCCGCCTCTCCACCTCGAAGGCCGGCCCCGCCGGTCACGCACACTGAGGGGCACGAGATGATCGGACACGTCATTCAATGGTCCCTGGGCAACCGCCTGCTCGTGGTCGCCGGGGCGCTGATTCTGCTTGTTTGGGGCGGGCGCGAGATACCGCGCACCCCGGTCGATGTCTTTCCGGACCTCACGGCGCCGGCGGTCACCGTCGTCACCGAGGCCGGCGGCATGAACCCGATCGACATGGAAAGGCTCGTCACCTTCCCCATCGAGACCGCGCTCAACGGCGCGCCGGGGGTGCGCCGTGTCCGTTCGTCCACCAAGATCGGCCTGTCGGTGGTCAGCGTCGAGTTCGCCTGGGGCACCGACGGCACCCTGGCGCGCCAGGTCGTCGCCGAGAAGCTGCAACTGGCGAAGGCGGCATTGCCGCCGGATGTCGAGGCCCCCGTCATGGCGCCGGCCTCCTCGGTCATGGGTGAGGTCATGTTCATCGCCCTGACCTCGGATCGGCATTCGACGGTCGAAATCAAGAACTCTGCCGACCAGGTGCTGCGCAAGCGCCTGCTGGCGGTGCCCGGCGTCGCCGAGGTGCTGCCCATCGGCGGCGACCTGCAACAGATCCAGGTCCGGCTCAAACCCGAGCGGCTGGCGGCCTACGGCCTGACCATCGGCGAGGTGGTCAAGGCCGTCTCCGGCGCCAACAGCAACGCGGCCGCCGGGTTCTATGCCGAGAACGGACAGGAATACCTGATCCAGGGCATCGGCCGCGTGCGCCGCGCCGAGGATGTCGCCGAGGCCCTGGTCGCGGTGAAGAACGGCCAGCCGGTGCTGATCCGTCATGTGGCCGACGTGGCGCTCGGGGTCGCGGTCAAGCGCGGCATCGGCTCCACCAACGGCAAACCGGCGGTGGTGCTGGGCATCCAGCGCCAGCCCGCCGCCAATACCCTCGAACTGACGCGGGTGCTCGACGACGCCATCGCCGGTATCCAGCAATCCCTGCCGGAGGGCATGCGGATCGAGAACCGCCTCTTCCGCCAGGCCGACTTTATCGAGACCTCCATCGCCAATCTGCTGACGGCGCTGCGCGACGGCGCGATCCTGGTCGTCGCCATCGTCTTCGCCTTCCTGCTCTCGGCGCGCTCGACGGCGATCACCCTGGTTGCGCTGCCGCTCTCGCTGGTGGTGGCCGTCCTCTCGTTGAAGGCGCTCGGCGCGACCATCAACACCATGACGCTGGGCGGCATGGCCATCGCACTGGGCGCACTGGTCGATGACGCGATCATCGTCGTCGAGAACATCGTCCGCCGGTTGCGCGAGAACCATGCCAAGCCGGAAGGCCAGCGCGAGACGACCCTGCATGTGGTCTTTCTCGCCACTCAGGAGATCCAGGGTTCCATCCTGTTCGCGACCTTGATCATCATGCTGGTCTTCGTGCCGCTGTTCTTTCTCTCGGGTATCGAGGGACGGCTGATGGTGCCGCTCGGTCTGGCCTATGTGATCTCGCTGTTCGCCTCGCTGCTGGTGTCGATCAGCCTGACCCCGGTGCTGGCCTCGCTGTTCCTCGGCGAATCGCCGGAAGTGCGCACGGACCACGAGACGCGCCTGATCCGCTGGCTGCACGAGGCCTACCGGCATCTGCTGGTTGCTACCCTGGATCGCTGGCGGGCGATCTCCCTGGCAAGCGGCGCTCTGCTGATCGCGGCCCTGATCGGCCTGGGCCTGGCCGGCCAGGCGTTCCTGCCCGATTTCAACGAGGGGACCCTGACGGTGGGCGCGGAGACCCTGCCCGGCACGGCGCTCGACGAATCGGCCAAGCTGATGCAGGCGGTCGAGGAGGTCCTGCTGAGCCACCCGGAAGTCGTCGCCACCGCGCGCCGCACCGGGCGTTCGCCGCTCGATCCCCATGCGCTCGACGTGCATCAGTCGGAGATCGAGGTGACGCTGAAGAGGGGCGAGCGGCACAAGGCGGACTTCCTGGCCGCGCTGCGTGCCGATTTCTCGCGGTTGCCCGGTGTGCAGGTGGTGGTCGGCCAGCCGATCTCGCACCGCATCGATCACATGCTCTCGGGCAGCCGCGCCAACATCGCGGTCAAGATCTTCGGTGCTGATCTCGCCGAGCTACGCCGCCTTGCCCAGCGGGTCCAGGGCGTCATGGCAAGGGTCGCGGGCGCCGTCGATGTGCAGCCGGAACAGCAGGTCGATATCCCCTTCCTGTCGATCAGGTACCGGCGTGACGCCCTGGCCCGGCACGGACTCTCGGCCTTGGAACTTTCGGAGGCCATCGAAACCGCCTTCAACGGGCGGGTACTCTCGAAGGTGGTGCAGGGACAGGCCAGCCTCGACCTGGTGGTGGGCTACGATCCCGAGGCGCGCGCCAGTCTCGACGCCATTCGCGCGACGCTGATCACCACGTCCAGTGGCGCCCGTCTACCGCTTTCGGCCCTGGCCGACATCGAGAACGACCGGGGGCCGTACTTCATCAACCGCGAGAACGTGCAGCGCAAGATCGTGGTCATGGCCAACGTCGCCGGGCGCGATCTGAAAACTGTGGTCGAGGAGATGCAGGGGAATGTAGCGCGGGAGGTCAAGCTGCCGGCGGGCTATCACATCGAGTTCGGCGGCCAGTTCGAATCGGCCGCCGAGGCCTCGCGCACCCTGTTGCTGCTCGGGTCGGCCGTGGTGGCGGGCATCTTCCTGCTGCTTTACGCCGCCTTCCATTCGGTGCGCGATGCCTTGCTCGTCATGCTCAACCTGCCGCTGGCGATCATCGGCGGCGTGGCGGGTGTGTACGCGGCTGGCGGGGTCGTCACCCTGGCCTCGATCATCGGCTTCATCACACTGTTCGGCATCGCCACCCGTAACGGCGTGATGATGATCGCCCACATCCACCACCTGGCAGGGCACGACGAGGTGCGCGATATTCGAGAAGCGGTCGCGCGCGGCGCCGAAGAACGCCTGATCCCGATCCTGATGACCGCCCTGGCCGCCGGGCTGGCGCTGGTGCCCTTGGCCCTGTCGGCCGGCGAGCCCGGCTCGGAGATCCAGGCGCCCATGGCCGTCGTCATCCTCTGCGGGCTCATCAGTTCGACCCTGCTCAACATGCTTGTCGTGCCGGCCCTCTACCTGAGATTCGGCGCCCTGCGGGGGACGCTGGAGGTGAATGACGGGGGTTGAGGGGCCTACTCCCCAAAAGGCCGCCGCCCCCATTTTCGCCCCATCAGGGTGCAAGCGGCCCTTGGGATGGCCCGGACAAAATGTTACTTTGAAGCCCGATCATCCGCCGGGCCATGCCCGGTGGATCGGACACTTCCCATCGAGGCATCCAAATGAAACCGAACCTCCTCTCCCTTTCCTGCGCCCTCTTATTGGCGAGCGGTCTTGCCAAGGTTGCCACGGCCTCTGATTGGTCTCTCGGCGGCAATCTGGCCCTGACCTCCGATTACCTCTTCCGGGGATTCACCCAGACCGATGCCAGGCCTGCGATCCAGGGTGGCCTCGACCTGACCCATGCCAGCGGTTTCCTCGCCGGGGTCTGGGGCTCCAACGTCGAGAGCGATCCCGATGCCGCCGTCAATTTCGATGGCGCCAGCCAGGAACTGGACATCAGCCTGGGCTGGAACGGCAAACTCGGCGGCAGCGGCCTGGAGGCCACGGTCAAGGCCGCCCGCTATTTCTATCCCGGGACCCGCTTTGATCCATACAACACCAACGAATTCAGCCTCTATCTGGCCTACGACTTCGGCCCCGCCAGGGTGAAGGGGGGCGTCTATTACAGCGACGACTACGCAGGTCAGGGCGAGGCGACTTATTGGGACTCGGAGGTCGCGGTTCCCATCGGTCCCGCGACCCTGGTGCTCCATTACGGCGGGCAGGGGTATAAGGACCCCGCCGTGGATGATTACGAGGATTACAAGATCGGTCTCGCCGGCGAGGCCGCCGGACTGGGTCTTGACCTGAGCTATTACGGTACCCGTGGTGTTGCGGATTATGACTGCAACAGTCACACCTGCGGAGAACGCTTCGTCTTTACCCTTTCCAAGTCGTTCTGAGAGACATTCTCTGGCTTTTCTGCTGGAGGCCATCCGTCCTCAGCGGGGCCGGCGGGATTCTCGGGGGCCTCCTCGGTATCGGCGGGGCGCTCTCCATGACAATGGTCAACGTCACCCCCTGGTCCATTGCCGTCGCCTTCCTCTTCGCCGCCCTGGCCAGCTTCTTCTTCGGCCTGCATCCGGCCCGCAAGTCCTCGCGGCTGCGGTCCGTCGAGGCGCCGTGCTATGAGTGACCGGCCCCCGGCTCAATCTCCCGCTTGCCTGCGCGTAGCGAAAGGCTGACCGCCAGGCCGCCCAGGGGGGACCGGTCGAACAACAGGGTGCCCTGGTAGGCCGCGACGATGTCGCGGGCAATGGCCAGGCCCAGGCCGGAACCCCTGGTCTGCTGATCGAGACGAAGACCGCGCTCTCCCAGGAGTTGACACTGTTCCGGTGGCACGCCTGGCCCATCGTCCTCGATCGACAGTTGCCACTCCTTCCCGCGGACCAAGCGGATGCTTACCCTGGAACGCGCCCATTTCGAGGCGTTGTCGAGCAAGTTGCCGATCAGCTCCGCCAAGTCATCCTTCGGCAGGCCCACCTCCGCCTCGGCCGGCAAAGTCGCCTCCCATTCCAGCCTCTCCCCCGCTGGAGTACGCCGCAAGGTGGCGATCACCCCCTGGAGGGCCTTCACCAGATCGGCGTTGCTCGGCGGCTTTGATGCCTCGCTCCGCAGCCGGGCGCGAATCAGCTCGCGGTCTACGCGCCGGCGCATGGTCTCAGCCAACTGTTCCAGGCCGGCGGCCATGGCCCCGTGGCCCTGGGAACGCAGGTGCTGGGCGTCGGCGGTCAACGCCGTCAGGGGGGTCTTCAGCCCGTGGGCCAGATCGGCGGTCCAGGCGCGGGCGTTCTCCACGGCCTGATCACGGGAGTCGAGGAGTTCGTTGATCTCATCCACTAACGGGCGAACCTCATCTGGATAGCAGTTGGGAAGCCGCTGTTCCGCGCCGGTACGAATCGCCAACACCCCGCGCCGAATCTTGTCCAGAGGTGAGAGCCCCATCCACACCTGGAGCCAGGTCGCGGCCAAGAAGGCGATGGCCAGGAGTAAGAGATAGGGGAGGATGTCTTGGGTGAAGGCTTGGCGGGCGGCGATGAGATCGCTGCGATCGATGGCCACGGCAAAACGCAGGCGGAGGGCCTTCGTCTCGGGCAGTAATACCACCTGTTCCTCGCGCACCAGGAGGGGTTGCTCTGTGGGTCCAGGCAGTTCATGGCGGTGCACCACCCCGAGGGAGAGCTGGTCGTGGGGGAGGGGCAAGATACCGTCCCAGAGGGAGCGGGAGCGGATCAGCAAGTGATGGTCATCGTCCTGGATCTGCCAATAGCGGCCGCTGAGGGGCTGGTCGAAACGGGGATCGGGCAAGCCCTGTTTGAGGCTGATGTCGCCGTTGCCATCCGCCTCGATATGGCCGATCAACTCGGCGAGGTAGGTTTCCAGCTCCGCATCCAGGCTCCTCTCCACATGGCGCTCGAAGAGGGAGACCAGGGCGAAGCCGGCAATCACCAGGGCGATTCCGATGGAGAAAGCGGCCGCCACCAGCAGCCGGACGCGGAGGGAGTGACGGGTCACGGCTCAGTCCTTTCGATGATGTAGCCGAAGCCGCGGCGCGTCTCAATCATGCGGTTGCCCAGTTTCTTGCGCGCCCGGCCAATCAGCACCTCGACCGCATTGGAGTCGCGCTCGAAATCCTGGGCGTAGAGTTGCTCGGTCAGCTCCAGTTGTGACACCACGCGACCCGCGTGCTGGGCCAGGTAGCTGACCAGGCGGTACTCTTGGGGGGTGAGATGGATCGGGTTGCCATCCAGGGCCACCGACATCCGGCGTGTATCCAGGGTCATCGAACCCAGGGTGATGAGAGGGTTGGTCTGCCCGATGGCGCGGCGCAAAATGGCGCGCAACCGGGCGATTAACTCCTCCATGCGGAAGGGCTTGGGCAGGTAGTCGTCGGCGCCGGCATCGATGCCCTCGACCCGCTCGCTCCAGTCGCCACGCGCGGTCAGGATCAGCACGGGGAATGCGCGCCCCTCCTGGCGCCAGCGTCGGAGCACCGTCAGCCCGTCGAGGCCAGGCAGGCCCAGGTCGAGAATCACCGCCGAGTAAGTCTCCGTCCCCCCCTTGAACCAGGCCGACTCCCCATCGCCGACCCATTCCACCAGGAACCCGGCCTCCTCCAGGGCGCTAGCGATTCCCGCCGCCAGGCTGGGATCGTCTTCAACCAGCAATACTCTCATCAGTAATCCGCTATCCGCACCAGCTCGCCGTTATTGGCGTCAATATGCACTTTGCGCAACTGGCCCTTGGGGTCGATGACCTTGAATTCGTAGACCCAGCGGCCAAATTCAAACTCGTAGTGGACGGCGACCACCTGGCCGGGGGCAACCCGTTGCAGGCACTCCTTCAGCTTGAGCAGCGGCATCGCCTCGCCCCGCTCCACCGCCTGCCGGGCCTGGCCGTAGACGCTGTTGTGCTCTTTCCACCTGGCAGTTCCCTCTGTGCCGAGGACCGCCGGGGACGGTAGCAGGCCGGTCAGCCACCAGACAACGATAAAGCCGGAGCGGAAACGGCGCATCATCAAGGATCAATCCACGTGGCCCGATTCCAGCAGGGGCAGCAACCAGTAGTGCATGCCGCTGCCATGGAAGTCGCGTTTGATGCCTTCGAGCAGCTCTCGCGCCTGATCGCAGGGGAGATAGAGCTGAAACAGGATCTGGCGCCGCTGGCCCGCCACCTGTTCTGCCAGGGTCATGGAGTGTTCCGAGCTGCCGTGCCCGGCGATGGAATGGCTGGAGAAGCCGGAAACGGCGGCATGCGCCAGCAGCCAGTCGGTGATGGAATCCTCCACGGCAGGGGAGACCACCAGGTTGAAGAGGCAGTTTTTCGACATCATCGGGCTCCCTTGGCCTCTTGGCCGAAGCGGCGGTAGAGGATCGGTAGCAATATCAGGGTCAGCGAGGTGGAGGAGATCAGCCCGCCGATGACCACGATGGCGAGGGGGCGTTGGATCTCCGACCCCGGTCCGGTGGAGAAGAGCAGGGGCACCAGGCCGAAGGCGGCGATATTGGCCGTCATCAACACCGGGCGCAGGCGTCGTTTTGCCCCCTCCACCACCACCTGCCCGATCGGCATGCCGTGGGCCCGGAGCTGGTTGAAGTAGCTCACCATCACCACCCCGTTGAGGACGGCGATGCCCAGCAGGGCGATGAATCCGACCGAGGCCGGGACCGACAGATACTCGTTGGTGATCCAGAGGGCAACGATCCCGCCGATCATGGCGAAGGGGACGTTGGTGAGCACCAGGGCCGCCTGGCGTACCGAGTGGAAGGTACTGAACAGCAGTAGGAAAATCAGGCCGAGGGAGATAGGCACCACAACGGCCAGGCGTTGCGCCGCGCGCTGCTGGTTTTCGAACTCGCCGCCCCACTCGTAGTAGTAACCGGCTGGCAGTTTTACCTTCTCGGCCACCTGTTGCTTGGCCTCCTCGACGAAACCCACCAGGTCGCGGCCACCGACGTTGGCCACCACGACCGACATGCGGTTACCTCGCTCACGCTGGATCGAGACGGGTCCCTCGGTGCGTTCCATCTTCACCAGCGAGGCCAGGGGGACCCGCTGACCGTCGGCGAGGGTGATCTGCAAGGCGTCGAGCACCGCTGCGGAGCCTCGAAGTTCGGCAGGGCCGCGGATAAGGATCGGGGTCCGCCGCGCCCCCTCGTAGACGGTGCCGACCCGTACCCCCTCCACTTGGGCGCGCAAGCTGTCCTCCAAGGCGTTCACATCGAGGCCGAGCCGGCCGGCTGCCAGCCGGTCCACCTTCAGTTGATAGTACTGCGCCCCCTCGTTGCGGGGCGTGAAGACATCTTCGGCCCCCTGAACGCCCTGCACCACCGTGACGATGGATTCGGTCAGCCGATTGAGTTTCTCCTGGTCTTCGCCGAAGACCTTGATGGCCAGGTCGCCACGCACCCCGGTCAACATCTCGGAGACGCGCATCTCGATCGGTTGGGTGAAGGCATAATCGATGCCGGGGAAGCGTTCCAGCACGGTGCGGATGGCGGCGATCAGCTCGTCCTTGGTCCCCATGCGCCACTGGTCGCGGGGCTTGAGCACCAGGAAGGAGTCGGTCTGGTTGAGGCCCATGGGGTCGAGGCCCAGTTCGTCCGAGCCGGCGCGCGCCACGATGCCAACCACTTCCGGCACCTCCTGCAGGATGGCCCGCTGCACCCGCTGGTCCAGCTCGATGGACTTCTCCAGGTTGATCGAGGGGAGTTTTTCCAACTGCACGATCAGGTCGCCCTCGTCCAAGGTCGGCATGAAGGCCTTGCCCACCTGGGTATAGAGTCCCCCCGCGATAACCAACATGACCACGGCGACGGTCACCACCTTGCGACCGTTCTCCAGGCTCCACTGCAACATCGGCTCGTACCAGGCGTTGACCTTGCGCATCAGCCAGGGGTCTTCGTGGGAGGCTTGGCCGAGCAGATAGGAGGCCAGCACCGGGATGACCGTCAACGACAGCAGCAGGGAGGCCGTCAAGGCAAAGACGATGGTGAGCGCCACCGGGACGAAGAGCTTGCCCTCCAGCCCTTGCAGGGTGAGCAGGGGCAGAAAGACGATGACGATGATGAGAATGCCGGAGGTGACTGGGACCGCCACCTCCTTGGTGGCGCGATAGATCAGGTGCAGGCGCGGCAGCTTGGCATGCTGTTCGCGGTGGGCAAGGAGGGTGACCACGTTTTCCACCACCACCACCGCCCCGTCCACCAGCATGCCGATGGCGATCGCCAGGCCGCCGAGGGACATCAGGTTGGCTGACAGGCCGAAGCCCTGCATCAGGATGAAGGTTGCCAGGGCCGCCAAGGGCAGGATCAGCGCCACGGTCAGGGCGGCGCGAAGGTCGCCGAGGAACAGCACCAGCAGCACCAGCACCAGCACCGTCGCCTCGATCAGTGCCTTGGAGACGGTGCCCACCGCCCGTTCGACCAGGTTGCCGCGGTCGTAGAAGACCCGCAACTTGACCCCTTCGGGCAGGCCCGGGGCCAGCTCGTCGAGCTTGGCGCGTACGCCGCGCACCACGTCACGGGCGTTGGCGCCCCGCAGACCCAGCACCAATCCCTCGACGATCTCGCCCTGGCCATCGTGGGTCACCGCCCCATAGCGGGTCAGGGCGCCCAGCTTGACCTCGGCCACGTCGCCGACCCGTACCGGGCGGGCCGGATCGGCCTTGACCACGATGGCCGCCACGTCGTCCAGGTTGCGAATGCTGCCTTCGGTCCGCACCAGCAGCGACTCTTCGCCATCATCCAAGCGGCCGGCCCCGTCGTTGCGGTTGTTGCCCGCCACTGCCTCGCGCAACTGGAGCAGGCTGATCCCCCGCGCCGTCAAGCGGGCGTTGTCGGGCACGATCTCGAAGGTGCGCACCTCGCCGCCCAAGGCGTTCACGTCGGCCACGCCAGTGACCGTGCGCAGGGCGGGGCGGATCACCCAATCGAGCAGCTCCCGCCGCTGCATGATGCTCAGCGAACCGCCTTCGATGGTGAACATGAACACCTCCCCCAGGGGGGTGGTCATCGGGGCGATACCGCCGCTGATATCGGCCGGGAGATCGCCCCAGATGGCGTTCAGGCGCTCACTCACCTGCTGCCTCGCCCAGTAGATGTCGGTCCCCTCCTGGAAGTCGACGGTGATATCGGTGAGGGCATATTTGGCCACCGAGCGCAGCATCGATTGGCGGGGAATCCCCAGCATCTCCACTTCGATGGGGGCGGTAATGCGCGTCTCCACCTCCTCGGGGGTCATGCCGGGGGCCTTGACGATGATCTTGACCTGGGTGGTGGAGACATCGGGAAAGGCGTCGATGGGGGTCTCCCGAAATGCCTTCCAGCCAGCGCCCGCCAGCACCAGGACGGCCAAGAGGATGAGCAGGCGCTGGGTGAGGGCGAATTGGATCAGTCGCGCGAGCATCACTTCGCTCCCGCTGCCAGGGCGGCCTTGACCGACACCGTGCCCTCGACCACGACCCGGTCGTCGGCCGTGAGGGGGGCGGAGACCACCGCATCACTCGCCTCGCGCGCCAATACCTTGACCTCGACCACCTCGTAGCCATCGGGGCGTTCGACGAAGAGGCTCTCTACTCCATCGACGCGGACCAGGGCATTGGCCGGCAGCCGCAGAGAGGGTTTGTCGGTGGTCTGCCCGAGGCGCGCCTCGACAAATTGGCCAGGGCGCAGGGAAGCGGCCTGGTTTCGCACCTCGGCCCGAACCAGCACCCCTTGGTCCGTGCCATGCACCATGCCGCCCACAGCGATCACTTTGGCCGGCAACCCTTGGGGCAGTTCGACGGGACTGCCGGGACCGACGCCCCCCAGTTCGCCCAAGGGGACATGGATCTCGACCCAGAGGGTCGAAAGGTCGCCGACCTTGTAAAGCGGATCTGAGACCACCAGCCGCTGGCCGGCGGTGGCGACCTGTTCCAATACCACCCCCGAGAGGGGTGATCTCACCTCCAGCAGGGTATTGAGATGACGGCTATGCCGCAGTTCCTTGATCATCTCTTGCGATATCCCCGCTAGCCCCAAGGCCTGGCGGTCGCGGGCCTCGGCGGTCAGCATCTCGCGGTGGGCCGCTTGACTCTCCAGCAAGCGGCGATTGGCAATGATGCCGTCGGCGAACAACCTACTATCGCGCGCCAGGGTTTCGCCGCTCAATTGCCGCCGGGTATAGGACTCCAGATAAGTGGCCTGCAATTGCAGCAATCCTTGGCTGCGCACCCGTGCCAGGACTTGGCCCGCCTCGACCATCTCTCCCTCGGCCACCAGCATGGCCTCGACCACACCTTCGAGCGGGACGCCGACTACCTGGAGCTGGGCATTGGGCACGGCGACTTTGGCCGGATAGGGTTTGCTGAGGGCCAGATCGTCCAGCTTGACGGGGGCGGTCTTGATGCCGAAGGCGGCGCGCTGCGACTCGTCGATGGCGACCCGGCGCTCGGCCAGGGCCTGGCCGGCGTGGAGGGCCGCCAGCAGGGTGAATAACATGCGTATCCTCATTGTGGAATCACTCCCAGGGCTTGATTCAATCTGGCCAACGCCAGTCCATATTCGAGTCGGCGGACCTGATGGTCGTGCCGGGCAGAGAGGGCGTCCGCTTGCGCCTGAAGCAGCCGCACCAGATCGGATTCGCCCAGGTCGAAGGCGCGCCGGCCCAGTTTCAGGCTCTCATCCGCCAGCGTGAGGCGGCGCTGAGTCTGCTCCACGGCGGTGGCAGCGCGCTCCAGCTCCATCCGGGCGCGGGTCAGGTCGTCTTGCAGGACGAGGGACAGGGCGCGCAGTTCTACCTGGGCCTGGGTGAAGGCCGCTTCGGCCTCGGACAGCTCCACGGCGGCATGGGGACCTGAGCCCAGCGGCAGGCTTACCTCGACGCCGACGGCGGAGTCGTAATCGGCCCCGGCCTCCGCCTTGGAACGCTTCGCGCCCAGCCAGAGGTTCGGGCTACCTTTGCGTTCCACGCCGATTCGGTCGCGGCGGGCCTGAGCGCGCTCCACCGTGCGCAAGGCAAGACGCAATTTCGGATGCCCTTCGCCGATCCGAGAATCGGGATGGCGCTTCTCGGTCGCCGGCTGGGGCGGGGGGGCAAAACCGGTATAGCGGCTGAAGAGTTGAGCAGCCAAGTCGGCGCGGTGCGACGCTTGCTGCATCGTCTCCTGGCGGAGCAGATACTCCTTCTCCGCCAGCAGTTGGTCGCTACGCGGCAGCTCACCGGCGCTGACCCGCCGCCGCACGTCGCTAAAGAGGCCCTCCGCGACCTGATGGGCCGCTTGCGCCTGCTCGGCCTCGCTGCGGGCAATGGCCGCCGCCCAGAGCCGTTCCCGCACCTCGCCCGCAATCTCCAACCACTTGCTGTCGTGCAGGGCGTCCGCCCCTTCCTGGGCATGGGCAGCCTCCCTGGCATAGCTGTTTGCCTGGCCTGGCCGCCAGAGAGGCAGGTCTACCCCGCCTTCCCACTCCCGGTAGCCAAGCTCGCTACCGATGGCGTCGGTCTGATGCTTGAGGTTGGCCCGCAGGGGGTCCGCCAAGAGCTGGCGCGACTTGCGGCGCAGGGCCTCGGCGGTATGGCGCTCGGCCCCAGCCAATTCCAGGCCAGGGTTGAGCGCGGTGGCAGCCGAGACCATCTCGGCCAGGGAGGGATCAGCCTGCGCGCGGAAGGAAACCCCGCACAGCAGGGCCATCCCAAGCGGAAGCCACGCCTTGGATCGTCGAAAGAGGGGCACCTCGGGTTTCTCCTATTGCTTAACCGCCCGGTATCAGCGGCAGTGGGTGGAACCGGCCCCATTAAGGCACGGCCCGACTGACAAATCGCTGACATTGGGGGAATCGGTGCCTTACTGTGAAAGTCGCGAAGCGCGCGTTTGCCCCCTCCCCCATTTGGGGGGAGGGTTGGGGAGGGGGAACGATCAGGCCTGTCCTGAGCGGAGTCGAAGGAAGCGGAGTCGAAGGAAGCGGAGTCGAAGGAAGCGGAGT